>JAABQX010000044.1 GCA_011391215.1 Rhodocyclaceae bacterium | reverse complement strand
GAACGCAGCAGCGCAAACAAGGTGCCGGGGCTCGGCGACCTTCCCGTCGTCAGCCGCCTGTTCGGCCGCAGCACGACGGAGGGTGAGAAAACCGAGTTGATGTTGTCGATCACGCCACGCCTGGTGCGCGGCATGGCACGGCCGGCGCTGGCGCGCACCGAGTTCGATTCCGGCACGGAATCCGCCTTGCGCGGCCAAGGTCCGGATCTTTCCTCCTACACTGAAGTCGTGCCGCCGAGCCAGCCTGCTGCCCCGGTTGAGGAGATCCCGCCGCGATGAGTCGTCTTAGAGGCGTGGGGGGGTTCACGCTGATCGAACTCGTCGCTGTCCTGGCAATTCTGGGCATATTGTCGAGCATTGCCTTGCCGCTTGCCGAAGTCTCCGTGCAGCGTGGCCGTGAGCAGGAGTTGCGGCGCGGACTGCGTGAAATCCGTGATGCCATCGACACCTACAGGCGCGCGGCCGACGAAGGGCGTATCGCCCGCCCCGCCGGAGCCAGCGGCTACCCGCCGACGCTGCAGGTGCTGGTCGAAGGGGTCACCGACGCGCGCGATTCCAAGCGCGCCAAGCTGTATTTCCTGCGCCGCATTCCACGTGACCCGATGCATCCCGATGCCACCACCGCTGACGCAGCGACCTGGGGCAAGCGCAGCTACGCCAGCGAGGCTGACGATCCAAAAGAGGGCGACGACGTTTACGACGTCTTTTCGCGCGCAACCACGGTCGGACTCAACGGCGTCGAGTACCGGCAATGGTAAGGCGCAGCTTCAAAGGGTTTACCTTGATCGAGTTGCTGGTTGTACTGGCGATCCTCGGTCTACTGCTGTCGCTCGCCTCACCGAAATATTTCCGTAGCGTCCAGGTGTCGAAGGAAACCGTGCTGGCCGAAAACCTGCGCATCACGCGCGAGGCCATCGACCACTTCTATGCCGATCGCGGCCGTTATCCCGAAGCGCTGGACGAACTCGTGGCGCGCCGCTACCTGCGGGCATTGCCGGTCGACCCGCTCGCAGAGAATACCTCGTGGGCCGTGGTCGCCCCGCCGCAGGGTTTGGGCGGACGCATCGCCGACCTGAAAAGCCGCGCGCCCGGCGTCGGCCGCAACGGACGCCCCTATGCGCAATGGTAAGCATCCCGGTGCCATGCAGGCCGGCTTCACCTATATCGCCCTCCTGATCATTGTCGCCATGATCGCGGCGGGGGCGACGGCGGCACTCGGCGCCGGCGCCGCCCTCCAGCAACGCGAGTCAGAGGCAGAGTTGCTGGCGATTGGCCTGGAATTCCGTCAGGCACTGCAAAGCTACGCCGATGCGACACCATCCGGTCAGCCTACGGAACCTCGCGAGCTAGCCGAACTTCTGCGCGACCCGCGCTATCCCGGCGTGCGCCGCCACCTGCGGCGCATCTACCCCGATCCACTGACAGGCCAGGTTGAATGGGGCATTGTGCGTTTTCCGGATGGCCGTATCTCTGGCATGCATAGCTTGAGTAAAACCCCCACGCTCAGGCAGATAGGGTTTCCTGCAGGACTGGAAGGACTGGAGAAAGCGGAAACTCACGACGCATGGATTTTTGCCTATCAGGTGGTTGTCAGGAAGCTTTGAGAACAAGTCGCACAGCAAGACCCGCGTTACCGATGCCATCGTCAAGCTCCAGCGACGCGCCGTGCAGTTCTGCAATGCGCGCCACGATGGATAATCCCAAGCCGCTGCCCTCGGTTTCCTGGTCGGCCAGGCGATGGAAGCGCTGCAGTACGGCCGTCCGCTGTTCCGCAGGAATACCCGGCCCGCTGTCGCTGACGGTGAGCATCACCCCATCGGCATGCGCCGTCACGCCAACGCCGACTTTCCCACCCGCTGGCGTATAGCGCACGGCATTGTCAAGCAGATTGCGCAGCAGGATGCGTAGCATGCCCTCATTCGCCAGCACATTGGCCGCCGGCGGCGCTTCAAGTTCAAGAACCAGATTTTTCTCCAGCGCCGCCATTCCATGATCGGCGCAAATCTCGGCGGCCAGTTGATCGAGGCGGACCGGGCCAAGCGGCAGGCCGGCGGACGGATCGAGCCGCGCCAGGGTCAGCAATTGATCGACCAGATGGCTGGCGCGGCGCGCGCTGGCCGCGATTTGCGCGATGGCATGACCGCGCTCGGCGGCATCGCGGGCGCGCAGCGCCACCTGCGCCTGGGTAGCCAGCGCCGCCAGCGGCGTGCGCAACTCATGGGCCGCATCGGCAGTAAACCGCCGCTCGTTGTCGAGCGCATGCCTGACCCGGTCGAACAGTTTGTTGAGCGCCTCGACAAGCGGACGGATTTCCACCGGCGCAGTGGCGGGCGCAAGCGCTGCAAGATGATCCGGCGCACGACTGGCCACCTGGCGTGTCACGGCACCGATGGGCGCAAGGCCGCGCCGCGTGGCGAACCAGACCCAGAAGCCGAGCAATGGCAAGCCAAATAATGCCGGCAGCAGCAGGCGGACAGCAATGTGACGGGAAAGGTCGGCTCGTACTTGATGGTTTTCGCCCACCTGGACGCGCAACTGGTGCTGCCTGTCCCATTGGCTGTAATAGCGCCAACGCTCATCCGCGTTCCTTGCCGATTCTGAGAAACCGTCTGTCGCTGCAAGCGGCGTCCCCGGAGCGCGGTGCGAACGCAGCAGCAGACGACCCGTGTCGTCCCATAGCTGAAAGATGAGTCGTTTCTGGTATTTGTGGCCGACCTCTTCCGGTTCGGCAAAATCGTCGCCGTCTGTTTCGCTGGCCATGACGAGCAGGGTCTGCGCTGCCTGGACCAGCTGGGCATCGAAGAGTTCATCGATTTCATGGTGCGCATCGATATAGGAGAACACCATGGTCACCAGCCAGCCCGCCGTCACACCGCCCAACAGCAGCAGCAGCAGCCGCTTGCGCAGCGAGAACCAGCGCGTAGGAACAAGCATTGCACCGCTCATGACTTGGATATCAGGTAACCGACGCCGCGCAGCGTCTTGATCACATTGGCGCCCAGTTTCTTGCGCAGGTGGTGGATATGCACTTCGAGCGCATTGCTGTCCGGTTCGTCGCGCCAGCCATACAGCGAGGCTTCGAGCTGGGCACGCGTCATCGCGCGACCGGCATTCTGCATGAGCGCTTGCAGCAACGAGAATTCCCGCGTCGCCAGTTCGACAGGAACGCCGCTCAGCGTAACCCGGTGGGCAGCCGGATCGAGCTCGATCTCGCCATGTTGCAACAAGGGCGTCGCGCGGCCGGCCGAACGACGTGCCAGCGCCCGCACGCGCGCTGCCAGTTCATCAAGGTCGATGGGTTTAACCACATAGTCGTCCGCCCCGCTGTCGAGTCCGGCAATCTTGTCGCCGGAAGCATCGCGCGCGGTGAGGATCAGCACCGGCAAGGTCTGCCCGCGCCCGCGCAACCGCCCCAGCACCTCCATGCCCGTGAGGCGCGGCAGGCCGAGATCGAGCACCAGCAGGTCGTAGCTTTCAGTCTTCAGGGCAAGATCGGCGGCAACGCCATCCTTCACCCAGTCGACCGCATAGCCATCCTGGCGCAGGCCGACGGTGAGACCGTCGCCTAGGTGCGGATCATCTTCGGCGAGCAGAATGCGCATAGTCGCAACTCATACCCAGACATGCCGGGCATCCGTAAAAAGGCCCTGCAGCAATGCAGGGCCAAGTGATCGCCGGAATGGCGGTTATGCCCCCAACATCGCATCCCACATCATGTTGCCCCATTCCATGGCGCCCTTGCTGGAGGCGGTATTGTGGGCCGGATCCACCTGGAATTTCATCTGCGGCGGTTGCCCGACCTCGATGCTGGGGGAAACGTTGATCATAATGGCTTGCGTGCGCGACACCTTGCCCCAGCAGATGCCGGAGGGCAGGGTAACATTGTCGCCAAGCCCGGGCACCTTGTATTGCCCTGCCAGCATGTCCAGGATCTGCGCGCCGACCTGCTGGCCCGCGCCAAAAGCGACATGGCCGCTCTTCGGTAACGGCGTGCCTTGAGAGTCCCCGACGATGAAGATGTTTTCGTCCGCCTGGCTTTGAAAGCTGGGCAACTTGATGTCTGCCCAGCGCTGACCGAGGCCGGCCTGGCGGATCAGGCCCGGCGCACGCATCGGCAGGATGATGTTGGCGTGCTGGAAGTTGATGTCGCCCTTGCTGGTGGCAAGGATCTTCTTGCCAGCATCGACCGACTTGAGATCGGCATTCGTGATGTATTCGATCTGGCCGGCATACAGCTGCTGCATGGCCTGTTGCACAGGTTTGGCGATCGGCGGCGGCATGGGGTTCGGGTTGGCATCGACGAGGATGATCTTGCCCTTGGTGCCTTTCTCCTTCATGCGCTCCGCGATCAGGCAGGCACGCTCGTAAGGGGCGGGCGGGCAGCGGTACGGCGGCTTCGGTGCGGTGATGATGAAGTTGCCGCCCTTCTCCAGAAAGGTCGCCACTTCACGTTGCACGGCCATCTGCTCGAAGGCGCGAAAGCCTACCGGCAGTTGTTCACGTGCTTCTGCATAACCGGGTAGCGTCTCTTCCATGTACTCGACGCCGGTCGACAGCACCAGATAGTCATAGGGCAACCGCTGCGTGGCAGTCTTCACCGCTTTGCCGGCGCGGTCGATCTCCAGCACCCGCTCGCGTATCTGGCGCACGCCCAGCGTATCGAGGACGGCGTAGCTGCGCTGGAAGTCGCTGGCCGGAGCATTGCCGGCGATATACAAAACGCTCAGCGGGCACGACATGAAAGAGGTATTGGGCTCAACCAGCGTCACGTCCACCTTGCCGCTGGCAGCCAGCGTCCGCACGGCGCCCAGGCCACCCCAGCCGCCCCCCACCACGACCACCCGTGGTTTGGCGCTGCTAGTAGAGACACTCGCACAACCGGTCAATGCTGCGGCCAGGGCAGCAGCAGCCCCCTTCAATACCGTGCGACGCTTGCTTGAATTCAATCCACTCATCGTCAGTCTCCTCTGTGTTGTTGTTACTGCTGATGAAACCACCAAAATTTACTGGCTTTCATCCTAACAGCATTTTTCGACTGAGTGATATTTAAAGTGCGGCATCGTGTCGCAGCCTCTACCGAGCCAGCCACCAGGCGCATGCCGCCACCCAGCCGAGCAGCAGAATCACCGCCAGCGGACGTGCACTGGCAATCGCCTCATCGGGCCGCCCCTGCTTCAGGCCGGTGAGCATCGCCCGCACCAGGTTTTCCCGGTGGGCAAGGCTACTTACGGCGACACCCGCGACATGCAGGAAAACGACAGCCAACATTCCCGATGCCATGGCCTCATGGATTTCGCCCAGCCAATCCCCGCCGATATCCTGATAGACAAGCCATCCCGTTGCGCCGGATAGCAGACCGAACACCAGCAGCGCGACAATCGCCCAGCCGCCGGCAGCGTTGTGGCCGGCGCTGTGCGCTTCAGCACGCGTCAGCAAACCGACAAGATAATCCTTCACGGCACCCGGCCCGCGTACGAAACTTGCGAAGCGCGCATGACGCGACCCCAGCACGCCCCAGAGTAGGCGGAACAGAATTACCCCAACCAACGTACCGCCGGCAAACGCATGCACCAGGCGGAATGTCTCGCTCTCGCCGGTCAGCCAGGCCAACGCGAAGGCACCAACGAGCAGCCAGTGGCCGATGCGCACCGGCCAATCCCAGACCAGAATCTTGTTCATCGTTAATCCTCCCAGCGGCGGCCATTCGGCATGACGATCTCACGTTCGCGGTAACTGCCCTCCGCAGCCATGGTGTGACAAGCCGTGCAGTTGGCGGGCGTTTTTACCTTGGCATGCGTCCAGTCGGTGCGCGGCACTTCGTGGTGCTTGCGCTTGAACCAGGGCGTAGCCGTGAGGCGTGGCGCCGTCCCGCCAACGCCGACTTTTCGGGCATCCCCGGCATACTTGAGCAGGAAGTCCTCAAGGATTACGCGCGTTTTTGCGTCGAGGCTGGCGTTGTCGCCGTAATGCTTGTCGAGCGACACCATGATGCGCTTCCAGTCATCCGCCGCCAGCAATTGCGGCGGGAAGGCCAAGTGGCAACTCGCACATTCGGCCTGAAATGCCGGCGGCGCATCGGCGGGCAAGCGCAGCTTGTCGGCATGAGCGGCATGCGACAGGGCAAACAGTGGCAAGACTGCCAGAAATCTCAAGATTTTCATCTCAACGGGCTCCTGTCAGATGCGCAAGGAAATCGGCTTTCTCTGCAGAACTGCACTCACGGCCAACCACCTCGGTGCAATTGCGCTTGAACCACTTTTCTACCTTGGCCGGATCGGTAAATCGCTCGACATTGGCGGTAGGCGCCAGCGGCTTGATGCTCTTGTCGGTGACGACATGGCGGCCGGCCTGAGTGGGACTTTCAGTATGGCAGCTTGAGCAGGACGGCATCTTTGCCGAATTGCCTAAGCGGCGCGCATAGAACTCGGCGCCGCGTTGGGCGGAAGGCTGGAAACCGGGGGTTTGCTGCGCGGCCTCGGTACGATACCCGGCCAGCAAATCGGCAGGCGTGGCTGCGTGTGCGGATACGGAGCACAGGACAAACAGGATCGAGATGGCGATTTTCATGGTCGGGTCTCTTTCGGACAAATTGAACATGGCCCGCAGTGTGACGACCGAAACTTAAGCCGCGCTTAGCAAAAGCTTAAGCGCCACTTAACGGCTGTTCAAGTTTGGGAACGATCAAGTCCCTGGTCGACCATCGATAGCGGATCCTCGAGTGGCTCCAGGTGCGTCGTGACATGCGCAAGCGGCACAACCTGCCGGATCGCGGCCTCGATACGCTCTGCCCAGTCGTGGCCCTGCTGCACCGTCCATTGCCCCGGCGCCAGCACGTGGAGGGTGACGAAAGCGCGGCTGCCCGCCTGGCGCGTACGCAAGGCATGAAAATCCAGACCCTGTTCGCGATAGCCGGACAACAGCACCTCGATTTGCGCCAGTTTCTCGGCGGGCAATGAGACATCCATCAGACCGGCGGCCGAACGTTGCATGAGCTGCCATCCGGTCCAGATGATGTTCGCCGCCACAAGCAAAGCGATGAGCGGATCGAGCCAGAGCCAGCCGGTAAGCCAGACCAGACCAACTCCGACAATGACCCCCGCCGAGGTCCAGACGTCGGTCATCAGGTGATGGGCGTCGGCTTCGAGGGTGATCGAATTGCGCTCACGACCGACCCGCATCAGGATGCGGGCCGTGGCCAGGTTGATAACGGAGGCAAGCACCGAGACCAGCAAGCCGGCCCCGACGGATTCGAGCGGCAGCGGATTCATGAAACGCTCGATGGCGGTATAGCCGATGCTGAACGCCGCCAGCAGAATCAGAAAGCCTTCGAAAGCGCTGGAGAAATACTCGGCCTTGCCGTGTCCGTAGGCGTGATCATCGTCCGCCGGCAGCGCCGCCAGCGTCAGCATCCAGAGCGCCATCAAGGCCCCGGCAAGATTGACGAAGGATTCGATGGCGTCGGACAGCAGGCCAACCGAACCGGTGAGCTGCCATGCCACGCCCTTCAACAGGATGGTGGCAAGCGCCGCCGCGATGGACAGCCAGGCGTAGCGGGTCAGGGACGGCGGCAATGCGGGTGTAGCGATTTCCATGAATCAGCTGCCACGCACCATGCTCATGATCTGATCCATGTCAAGCTTACTGGCCTTTTGCTGGATCTGCGGCAGATATTGGGTTTGCATCTGCTTCGCCGGCCCCAGCAGACTTTGGAAAGTTTCCTGCATCAGGGCACTGCTCATCTGACGCCCGCCGGCGTAGTAGCGCTTGGAGACCTGGCCCAGGGCATAGGTGGTGGCAAAGGAGAAGGCCACACTGGTGGCCGCCTTGCCGAGTCCCTTGGCGATTCCGCCCGCCGCCTTGCCGAGCAGTCCGCCCATTAGCTTGCGGCCGAATTGTTCCAGATACTGTGAAGTCAGGCCGACGCCCAGTGTCGCCAGCAACTCGCGGATATGGCCTTGATCCAGTTCGTAGCCGTGTGCCTTGCCAATGCCATAGACCATTTTGATTTGCAGGGGGATGATGCCCATCGATGCCCAGGATTGGGGCAACAGCTCCAGGGCGCCGTTGAGGATCGCATAATTGAGAATGGAGCGATCGAGTTCGGCCTCGGCAACCGATGGCACGGATGCCACAACCGCCCCGGCAACCAAGCTTGGCACACTGATCGGTGCAGCGGCTTCGGTCAGTTCTGCCATCGTCTCCGCCTGTCGGTCGAGCGACGCGGTTACAGCGGCATCGAGGCCCATTGCCTGCCCGAGCGTGGCGAGGAAGCCGCGTTCCGGCTCTGTCGTGCGCCCATCGGCGTCGCAAACACAGACTGCCATTTCGTAGGCCAATTGCCGATGCTCAGCTTCTGTGAGCACTGCGGTGGCAGCTTGCAGATCGACACGCTTCAGTAGCACATCGCGATAAAGCCCTGCAAGGTCCGGCATACCGGGATCACCCGCAGACACATCGCCAAGGGATTCGGCCAGACGACGAATCTCCTCGCGTTCGCGTTCGTCGTTGCCGCCATCGGCAAAGGCGGCGAGCAGGGCAATACTCAGGATGGCTTGCTGTTGTTCAGGATTCATGTTGGCTTTCAGCGGGTAAGTTGAATTTCATCAATCGTCATCGTGTTTCTTGCCTTTTCGCTTGCCCTCACCTTTGCCTTCTTTTTCCCCATAGGGGCCGCGAATGTCGTGCTCATCGGCGTTGCGGTGGCATTCGACGCAGTTATCGAAATCGCGGATGCCTTCTTCAATATGCTCGCGACGGATTTTTTGCTGCGAGTGCTCATGGCAGCCGTAGCAAGTGTAACGACTGTAGTCGTTGCGCACGTGGCAGGTCACACATTTGGTATTGTGGTCGCGGTCGAGTTCGAAATACTTGGCGTGATCGAAGGTCGCCGGCGTCCACTTGTCCTGGCTATGGCACTGGCTGCAATTGCCGGTGATCTGTTGGTGCAGCGAATCCTTGGGCGACTTGTGGCAGCTTTGGCATTCGTCGCGTGTTGCCTTTTCCAGCAGACGATGATTGAAATGTCCGGTCGGCCGGAAGCGCTTCACCCCGGCATGATCGCTGTGACAGGCCACGCAATCCTGGCTGGTGAGCTTCTGGTGGAAGGGCGTCGAAGTCAGCGGTTTGACGATCGGCAAGCCAGCCGACGTCAACCGGCCGATCTCGGCGGGCTTGTGGCAAGTGACGCAGCGCTCGGAAGCGGCGCCGGTGAAAGAAGCATGGCAGGCAAAGCAATCCGCCTCCAGCTTGGCGTGACCGGGAATCAGCTTGCCAGGTCCGACCATCAGGTGGGGATAGACAAACGCCAGCACCGCCAGTACGAGCAGGTTGAGCACCAGAATGATCTTGAGGATGCGGCTCATATCCAGCCCCAGAACAAAAAGATGCTGATGATGTGGCCCAGCGACAGCACGGCGAAAACGATGAAGATCGGGATATGCACCTTGCGCCATTTATTCATGGCATCCAGGGTTACCGCATCCCAGAATACCGCGCGCTCCACCTCGGCTTTCGACAAACCGCGCAACTGATAATGCTCGCGCTGCCCCAGCACATGCTCACGCGAACGCTTAAGGAGCAGCTTGCCGACCATGCCGCTGATCACATTCACACCCATCGCCACCGTGGCCAGCCAGGGCAGGATGGCGTTGAAGTGGATGCCGGCATGGAGCAGCACCATCAACGAGCCGAGCCAGGTGCCAACCTCATGCAGGGTGAGCAAAGTTTTCGGGTTGCCCGCAGTGATGTATTTGCGCTTGCGCAGCGAATAGACCAGCGAGCCGATGATCAGGAGCGTGCCCGGAATGCCCAGATAACGGCCGACCCAAACAAGATTCAAGCGATGCAGCAGGTAATCGCCGGCAATCGTGGCGACCGCGAGCAGGCCGAGCAGCAGGGTAAAAGGCAACACATGTTGGCGCCAGAGCGAGGAAGTGTCATGCATCTTTCAAGCCTCCAGGGTCACGCTGGTTTTGGGTGAGCAGACGCAGAGCAGGCAATTACCCGGTTCCGGGTCAAAATCGGGTGACTGCTGGTAGCTGACTTCACCCGACTTGATCGTCGTCTGGCAGGTACCGCAGCCGCCCGCGCGGCAGCCGGAATCGACACGGATACCGTTGGCCTCGGCAAATTCGAGCAAACTGCCGGATGCGGGTTGCCAAGCCAATTGTTTGCCTGATTTGGCGAAGGTGACGACGATGTCGCTGGTTGCAGCCGCTTGCAGCGGCGGCGCCACAGGCGCTGTCCGGCGCTTGATCGAGGCCGGGCCGAAAGCCTCGAAATGGATGCGCGCGTCCGGTACGCCCCAATCTTCCAGCGCCTGCACCAGGCTCTCCATCATCGGAGTCGGGCCACAGATGTAGAAGTGATAAGGCTTGAGCGGCAATTGCAGCCGCAACAGATCGAGGTCGACACGGCCGCAGTGCTGATAGTCGCGCCCCGCCACATCGTCCGGCAGCGGATTGCTGAAGCAGATCCGCAAATGGAAGTTCGGATGCGCGGCCGCCAGCGCTTCGAGATGCGCTTTCATCACGAGTTCGTGGTTGTTGCGTACGCCGTAGAACAACCAGACCTCGCGCCCCGGCTGCTCGGCAAGACTCCAGTTCAGCATGGAAAGCATTGGCGTGATGCCGATACCGCCGCCAATCAGCACGACCGGGGCATCGCTGCGGTCGATATGGAAGTGGCCGCCCGGCGCACGCACCCGCAGGGTGTCGCCGACGGCGACATGATCGTGGAAGTGGTTCGATGAACAACCAGGCGGGAAACCGCTGCCGGCAGGCGCAGGCGCCCGCTTGATCGAAACACGGTAGTAATCTGGGCAGGGCGCATCCGACAGCGAATAGCAACGGATGATCTGTTCTGTTGTCCCTACTGGTGCAGGGACGTCAAGGCGGAAAGTGAGGAACTGACCCGGCAGGAATGCTGAAAGCGCCTGGGGGTCTTCCGGCACCAGATAAAACGAGCAGACGGACTGTGCGATATCCTCCATGTCCTTGCGATCGACGCGAAAAGTCCTGAAGCCATTCCATGCCGCCACGGCTGCCGGTTCAGAGACCGCGACAGTCTGTGGCACTGCTGCCGCAGCCGCAGCCGGAACAGCTTGCAACGGCATACCGCTACGCAGTGCCTGATATTCCATCCAGTGGTGCCAAAAGCCGATACCAAGCCATAGCGCCACCTGCAGGGTGATGCCAAGAACGATCCAGAGCAGCAGCGAAAGGGATGTCATGCTGCAATCATAATCATGAAAACTTAAGGCAAGCTTATGGAGCAGCCCACGTGCAATTTTTCATTGCAGAAGCCAGCATAATAGATCGCCTCGACAACCCACCCGGAGAACCCCGAACATGAAGCAGAACATCCTGACTGCCTTGACCGTGCTGTCCATCGCCGCCGGCCCGAGCTTTGCCGCGAACAACGCCCACGCGCATGGCCATGATGACCACGGCGCCGCACCGGCCACGTTGCAGCTCAACGCCGGCAAGAAATGGGAAACCGATGCCCCCCTGCGCAAGGCCATGGGGGATATTCGCCAAGCGATGGCGAACTCGCTGCACGCCATCCACGAGAACAAGCTGTCGGCCAAGGGCTACGGCAGCCTGGCGAAGAAAGTCGAGGACGCGGTGAGCGCGATGGTCGCCAATTGCAAGCTGGGAACGCAGGCCGATGAACAACTGCACATCATCATCGCCGACCTGCTCGCCGGCGCGGAACAGATGGCCGGCAAGACAAAGCCGGTCAAGCGCATGGATGGTGCGGTCAAGGTCATCGGCGCACTCGACAACTACGGCAAGTATTTCGCCGACCCCAGCTTCCAGCCGATCGCACACTGAAGCCGGTAGCGTTTTGTCTCAGCGCTCCCCTGTTGCCGATATGCCCAGGAGAGTTCGGCGCCATCTCGCCGGCGCCGACTTTTATCAGATTAGCACAGTAGCCTCAGTACAAAACTTCGTTCCAGCGCCCGCTGGTCTGCATGGCATCCTTGGCTTCCAGCCAGGCGGCTTCGGAACCGGCAGTGGCGGCGAGGGCTTTTTCGACGCTGGCCTGCATGTCCTGCACACCGGCAAAGTAAACATAGGTGTCGGGGTTTTGCATCATCTCCCAGACTTCGGCGGCATTCTGTTCGAGCGCCTTGTCGAGCGCCACCGGGGCATCGAGGGCCGGGCGCGGGCTGATCGCCTGGAAGGCCTTGAAGGTGGGCTGATAGACGTATTGCGACAGGTCCTTGTTCTCGTCGTTCATGTAGAGCATTTCGAGGCCGCTCTTCGCGCCGTAGAACAGGCGCACCTTGCCGTCCCAGCTGCCGTGCTTTTCGTAGATGGTGCGGATCAGCGCGCGGAACGGAGCGATACCCGTGCCCATGCCGATCATCAGGATGTTTGAGGTGCGTTTCTCGGGCATGGCGAAGGGATAGCCGAAGGGGCCGCTGATTTCAACGCTGGCGCCGACCGGCAGGTCGCACAGGTAATTCGAGGCGATGCCCTGATAACGCTCGCCGTTGAAATCGTCGATGTAACTGTGGCGCTTGACGCAGATGGCGAACTCAACGCCGCCGTCACGTTCGGCATCGTTGTCGGCGACCAGGTAAAGGCGCGGATGATATTTGTTGCCATACTGGCCCGGCGCCATGATGCGCACGCACTGCCCCATCTTGCAGCCGAAGGACAGATCATCGCGGCGGAACACCATGTGACGCACCTCTTCCGGCGAGTTTTCCGGCGTGATGCGCTCGGAACGGACGAGAGAGGCAACAAACTGTTTGGATGCGGCGGAATTGATCTGGGTGGCGAGCGACATGAGGGTTCTCCTTAAAATCTCGTAAAGGCGATAGTTAGGATGATACCTGAGTGCCTGCCTCAAGCGGCCCCGACATCGCCACGCCGGACATCACGGCGCACCACGCGGGATGGCAGGAAGGCGGCATGCAGCGCGGCGTAGGCCGCTTCAGCGGCAGCGCGATTGTCCTGGCTGTAATTGCAGACGTAAATATCCAATGTGACGGCAGAGATTTCCGGCCAGGTATGTACAGCCAGGTGGGATTCGGCCAGCACGACGACGCCGGTTGCGCCACCGTTGGGGAAGCCATGAAACGCATCGGCAACGCCCGTCAGACCAGCATCGGCGCAGGCCGCCACGCACACTTTGCGCACGGCATCGACCTCGTGCAGCAGCGCACTCCCGGCCCGGCAATCGTGCAGTTCGGCGAGGATGTGCAGGCCCTTCATGACTCAGGCAGTTCGCTCTTCCCGGTAGAACGCAGCGCATAGGCGACACCGCCCAGGACGAAGCCGCCGCTGGCGACATACCAGAGCGAGAAGGTGTCTTCCGCAGCAGCCAGCAGTCCGCCGCTGACGAGGAACTGAGCGACGGTGGCGGACAGGCCGAGGAGCAACAATGCGCCGCCGACGAGCAGCCCGCTCACGGCCATCTGCGCGCGACTGGCGCCGAGCATCAGGACGATGTGGCCGCCAACACTGCACAGGGGAAAAGCAAACCACATCAGCGACCCGGCCTCCAACGGACCGATGCCGAAAGGCTTCAGCAACAGCGTAACGCCGGCCAGCAGGCCCATCAGCAGCAAGACGATCCCGATCAAAACTTTCATATTTCCATTCTCCTTCAGCGGCAGAGGCCGAGTCTACCCGAGCGATGAGGAAAAGCGCACGCCGGCTTGCGTCAGCACGCGTTCGGCGGCAAGTACGCCGCGATAGTTGGCTTCCTCGAACAGCGACATGCCCGAGACATCGGCGTGGGCGAACTGCATCCGCCCCCAGCCCTGCGCCAGCCGTTGCCGGGCGGCTGACCAGATCACCCCCGGCAGCGGCCGGATCATCGCGTGGCCATGGCGGAAGACATCAAGCGTTTGCGTCAGCGCACCAATTTCCGGATGGGCGCGACTGAGGTCGGCCAGAATTTGCTTCGCCCAATCCTCGCGGCGGGTATTCATCAGCCGTTCGCGCGCCTGCCCGGGCGGCTCGGCGGAGAGCGCTTGGTAATAGGTCAGTACCGTGGGGCCGGGGGCCATGCGCAACTGCTGGTGCGTGGCGATCACGTAGCCGAGGGCCGGGCTGTCGTAGAGCACGTTGTCCCACGACAAAGGTGCGCCTACCCCGGAATACGGCGGCTCGCGCAGGGTCAGGTTCGCCACCAGCCAGGGCGCGTATTCGCCGGCCCGTGCCGTAGCGGAGAGTTCTGCCGGCAGATCCTCGGCCACATGCGGCAACACGAACAGCGGCGCCGCCCAGATCAGGTGCTCGGCTTCGTAACGTACCGTGCGGTTTTCCCCTGCCAGGTAAAAGTCGGCGCTGACAGGACGGCTTGAAGCCCGTCCTCCAACCGATTGGCGATCCTGCCTGACACAAAAAGCCAGCGCGCCCGTGACCGTATGATCGGCAAAGCGCTGCGCCAGTTTCCGCACGATCCAGCCGTTGCCTTCAGGAGCCGTGAGCACGGCATCGTGCCCCGCCTGATTTGTTGCATCCGCCTCGCCATTGCGGCAAGCGTAATAATGGATACCGGCCCAGGCAGAGGTCTCGCGGTAGTCGGTGCCATAGTCGTCGCGGCAGGCGTAATTCACGTACCAGTGCAGGTGCGGCGAGTCGAAGCCGTTGTCGAGCAGCCACTGGCGCATGGTGAGACGATCAAGTGCGCGCCAGCGCGGCTCCGACGAGGAAAGCGCCACGGGCAACGCAAAGGCACGCCGGCCATGTGCATCAGTAGCCGCACGAAACTCTGCCATCATTTCCTGGAAGCGTGCGGCCTGCGCACGCTCCGCCTGATCGACACCAAGGCGTGGCAGCAACCCCTCTTGCCAGAGGCCATGGATGTGCAAGCGTTCCTGCGGCGCGTGGCAAAGCATGGTTTCGTCGTAATGCGGCGCGCTGGCCTGCGGATCGCCCTGCAAAGCACCGAGATCAGCCAGCAATTCGCGCACCGCACGGGCTTCGCGCGTCGGCAGCGGCAGGTAGTGCGCACCCAGCGGGTAGGCCGATACGACATTTTCGCCATGACGGGAATTGCCTCCGACTGCACTTTCCATTTCCACCAGCACGAAATCACGCAAGCCGGCCCGCTCGAGCTTCCACGCCGCCGACAGGCCGCCAATGCCACCACCGATGATCAGGACCGGAACACGGCGGATTTCCGTCGGTGGAGGCAATTCACCAAGGTGCAGACGGTGGCCACTCTTCAGGTCGTTACCTGACAGCTCCCCCGGCGGCAAGAGTGCAGTTGGCTCTTCACCGCAACCGGTCACCGCGAGCACAGCGCAGGAGGCGAGAAATTCGCGGCGCCTCATCTCACCGCACGACGTGCCGCCATTCCGCTTCGAAGATGCGCACCAGGCGCTGATCGTTGAGGCGATTCGGTTCGACCTCCACACGCGCCATGTCGGCGGGGAACTCAAAGAGGGCGGGGGTCGTGGCAGCAGTAAGGAAATGCAGATCGACGGCATAGGTTTCCGGCGGCAGGTAGTCCTCGCGACCGGCGAGGATGAAACCCCATTCGCCAAAGGAAGGCACCAGCGCGTGATAGGGCGTGGCCTTGAGGCCAGTGTCTTCGAGCGTGGCGACCACCGTCCAGAAGGATTCGCGGGCATAAAACGGCGAAGTTGCCTGGACGACGGTCATGCCATGCGGCGCGAGGTGACGCGACAGCAGGCGATAGAACGGCGCCGAGTAGAGCTTGCCGACGCTGTAGTTTGACGGATCAGGGAAGTCGGCGACGATGAAGTCGAAAACGGCTGCATTGTCTTCCAGCCAGCGCGCAGCATCGGCGTTGATGACCTGCACCTTCGGCGAGTTGAGCGCATCGCCGTTGAGTTGCCGCAGCAAGGATGCCGAGGAGAATAGGTGCGTCATCGCCGGATCAAGATCAACCAGTGTGACCGACTCGATCTGCGGATACTTGAGAATTTCGCGCACGGCAAAACCGTCGCCGCCGCCCAGCACCAGCACGCGGCGGGCGTGGGGCAGCGTGGCCAGCCCCGGATGCACCAGTGCCTCGTGGTAGCGATACTCATCCTTCGATGAGAACTGCAGGTTCTGGTTGAGGAACAGGCGGATATCGTCGCGCCAGCGCGTGACCACAACGCGCTGGTAGGGCGTCGTCTCGGCGTGGATGATATCGTCGGCGTAGATCCAGCCTTCAGCCAGGGTGGTGATGCGGCCGGAACCGGCAAAACCGCCGGCAAGCAGGAAAACTGAAACCAGTCCGGCAGCGAGCAGGCCGGTACGCCGCGCCAGTTGCTCGCGAAACAGATGGAGCGCCCACAAGGCGACCAGCGCATTCAGCAGACCAAACAGGAAACCGGTGCGCACCAGGCCGAGGTGCGGCGCCAGCAGCAGAGGAAAGAGGATCGAGACGGCCAGCGCACCGAGGTAGTCGAAGGACAACACGCGCGCGACAAGTTCGTTGAAGGCAACATCGCGCTTGAGGATGCGCATCACCAGCGGAATTTCCAGTCCGACCAGCACGCCGACCGCAAACACGGCGCTGTAGAGCAATACGCGAAAGGGACCGGCGTTGGCGGCAAAGGCGACGAACAGCCCGGCCGCTGCAAAACCGCCGACCAGCCCGACGGCCAGCTCGATCTTGACGAAGGTGCCGACCAGGTCGCGCGTGACGAACTTCGACAACCAGGAGCCAACGCCCATCGCAAAAAGGTAGGCGCCGATGACGGTGGAAAATTGGGTGACCGAATCGCCGAGCAGATACGACGCCAGTGCGCCGGCGATCAGCTCATAGGCGAGTCCGCAGGCGGCGACGACAAAGACCGAAGCGAGCAGCGCCAGTTGCAGGCGCTTGCTCCCCCCGGTGGGGTTATCCATGAATCGCGGCGGCGACGATGATGGCGATGCCCAAACACATGGCGGCCACGACGGTGGCGAGCGGCTGGTTTTTCTTCTCGACGATTTCCTTCCAGAGCTCGTAGGGCGTGAACTTATCTACCACGACGAAGGAAATCCAGAACACCGCCACGCCAAGAATGGAATAGAGCAGCGAGCTGATGAGAATCTTTAGGTTGAAGAGTTCGGGCATGGGACGTCTCCTGTGTTATTTACTTGTGGAAAGTGCTACGGGCATTGGGGCCGAGCCGCTGCGGCTGGGTGGCCGCCTCGTCGTCGAACAGCCCGACGCCCCGGTATTGGGCGGAGGAAAAAGCCGTCAGCGCGATGAAGCCGAAGATCAGGAAAATGCGTGGCATGCTGTTATTTTTCAGTCATTCATCATCGTCGCTGTCGGACGTCACGATCGGATGATCGCTCTCGGCCCAGCGCGAAACTTCGAAGCTGCCGCGCCGGATGCGCGTGAAGATGGGAAAGGGAGCCAGCGCCAAAAACAGCAGGATCAGCGAAGACCAGCGCGGTCCCGTGTGCGATACCTTGAGTTGCGCCAGGACCGGCGGGCTGCCGGGATCGAGTTCGCCATCCACTGCCAGCACATAGTTGCCCGGCGGCAGTTCACGGAAAACAATCTCGGCGGAACGGGAACCTTCCGACCAGCTTTCGCCGCCATCCACGCCGTGGTAATAACCCAGCTCCCGCGCCGCCTGCCAGGCTTCACCGGTATCCTGGTTCACCAGGGTCAGCCCCAGGCCGATCCAGTTGTTTTCCAGGCTGGTGTCCTGCTCGATTTCCAGGCTCGAGCGGGCAGCGGTGAGCTTGAATTCCTGGCTCAGGCGCGGCTCGTCGTCGTTGGCAGAAAAACTGAGGGGCTGATCGACGATCTTGCCGCCCGGCCCGAAGACCAACAGCACCAGATGGATCACGAACCCGACGAGAAACAGGCGCCAGAAATAGCCGCAGGTGCGCTTGTGCCATTCGTCGTGAGGGTTGGGCTGATTGGCATACACGCCGATGGGTTTGGGCAGTGGAGCTTTAAGCTGGAAGGCGGCCTCGATTTCCGCGGCCTCCAGGTATTCGGCCAGCGTCCAGGTTTCCTCGTTGTCGGTAGTTTCTCGCGACAGCATGGAAGGCGGCGCCACGTAGTCATCCACCTGCGCCCGCTCGTCGAGCTTGACGCGCCAGGGAAACTCGCCGACGACGAAATCCACGAAGGCCGTGTAGCTCTGGAAATGCTTGAAATCGCGGCTCTCATAGCGGACGTTGCCGACCACGGTCATCACGGCACGCGGCAACACACGCGCCAGGTTCCAGTGGCCAAGGTATTCGGTCAGCCAGCGCAGGCGGCCGTCCTCACCGAGCAGGACGTATTCGTTCCACGGATACTGGACGCCATCGGCGGCCATGTGCCGGCGCATGAAACCGATCACCTCCAGCGCCTCGCCGCGCAGCGTGCCTGTGCTACCAAGCTCGAGGAGCCGCTTGACCTTGTCGCGCCGCAGCGTCGCGGCGGCCGTCAACGACACCATCTCGCTGCGGGTATCGAGCAAGGCGCCGCAACTGGTGCAACCCACGCTCTCAATGCTGTCATGAGTGATCTTGAGCGGCGCGCCGCAACTCGGGCAGTTGAATGCCTTCGTCTTGACGGTGATCTGCGGTAGCGGCACGCCTTCCCGCAGATTCGCCCAGCCGAGGCTCTTGAAGTCGACGCTGGCGCCGACGAACACCAGGGGTTTCGCTGGATCGTCGCTGTAATCGAAAGTGGCGAAACCGCCCTGCTCGTCGCGCAGATCGGCCACCGGCGCCGGGTAGCCGGCGCCGACCTTGAACGGCAATTCGCCCTCGCCGGCGACGCACTCGGCCGTGAGGATGTTCGTCACCGCGAACATGCGGCCGTCGATCAGGTGACGCTGGCCGAGCTTCAGGGTGTCGAAAGGCGGCATGGCATCGGCCGTCCACAGCGGCTGCGAGAGTACATATTCGCCGCCGGCCTCCGATAGCCAGCCGCTCTTGCCATCGTCGAACAGCAGGTGCCATTCGTTCCACAGGCCCTGCTCGTACTTCAACTGGAGGCGACCGATCAGACCGAAATGCAGCCCGTTCCAGCGCCCTTCCGCGCCGCGCTGCAAGGGACTGCGATCCTCGATGAGCTCGGCCATCTTGCCGAGGTTTTCGAGTTCCTCGCCCTGCCGCACCAGCGTGCTCTGGCAGAAGTCGCACACCGCGAGCACGGAGGCGACCGACTTGAATTCGACCGGTGCGCCACAGGAAGGGCAGCGGGCTGTCTTGGCCATGAGGCGAAACGGACTAGGCGAGTCTCTTCATAAGTTCGGCCTTCTTGGCGTCGAACTCGGCCTGCGAGAGGATGCCTTTGCCCACCATGCCGTGCAGCTTTTCGATAGTCGCAAGAATCTCATCGGCGCTCTGCGGGGGCGCAGAAAAAGTCGGCACTGGCGGGACGGCAGCCCCGGCGGCTCCTTGCGGATTCAAGGACTGCGCCATGCTCGCCGCGACCTGCTGGCCGACGCCAAACCCGACGCCGACGCCCGCGCCCAGCCCGGCCAGCCCACCCTCGTTCTGCGCCGCCAGCGGAATCGCCTCGGCGGTCTGGAAGCGCGTGTATTCCCCCATGCCGCCCATCATGTTCACGCCGATGCGCTTGTCGAGCATCGCCTGCAACTCTTCGGGCAGCGAAATGTTCTGCACGTTAAGACTGTCGAGCGCGAGGCCGTAACCGGCGAACATCGGGTCCATCTTGGCCTTCAACGCATTGCCGAACTCGACCTGGTTACTGGCCATGTCGATGAAGGGCAAACCGGATTCACCGAAGATGTCGGCAATGTGGCCGACGATGGTGTTGCGCAACTGACCTTCGAGCTGCTCGGAGGTGTAGCGTTCCAGCGTGCCGGAAATCGTTGTGTGGAACAGCTTGGGATCGACGAGATGGAAGGCGTAGATGCCGAAGGCGCGCAACCGCACCATGCCGAAATCCTTGTCGCGGATGGTGACCGGATTCGGCGTGCCCCACTTGCGGTCGATTTTCTGCCGCGTGCTGAAGAAATAGACGTCGGACTTGAAGGGCGACTCGAACAGCTTGTCCCAATTTTGCAGGTAGGTCAGCACTGGCAAGGTCTGGGTCGTCAGCTTGTGCATGCCGGGGCCGAACACGTCGGCCACCTTGCCCTCATTGACGAATACCGCCATCTGCGATTCGCGCACGGTCAGCGAAGCGCCGTACTGGATCTCGAACTCGGCCATGGGGAAACGCCAGGCCATCGTCTCCTCATCATCTTCGGTCCATTGAATGATGTCGATGAACTGTTTCTTGATGAAATCCATCAGGGCCATGGCTACCTCCAAAAGTTCAGGGTGATGTGGGACTCGAACGCTTGCTTACCAAATAACCAAAGCGATGATACCCGAGGGAAATGGAAGTACGTCAGGCGAATTTGATGCCGTCCCGCCAGCGCCGACTTTCAGCGACAATGCCGTTATGACACCCGAACAATTCATCGCCCGCTGGAAAGACAACCCGCTTTCCGAACGCGCCGGCGCACAAGCCCACTTCGACGATCTCTGCGATCTGCTCGGTGTCGATAAGCCACGCGACGCCGACAACTATTGTTTCGAGCGTGGCGCCGGCAAGGCCAGTGGCGGCGACGGTTGGGCCGACGTCTGGAAGCGCGCCCACTTCGGTTGGGAAAACAAGCGACCGGGGCGCGACCTGCGCGCCGCGCTCAAGCAACTCACCGACTACAGCCTCGAACTCGAAAACCCACCGCTGCTGATCGTCTCCGACCGTGAACGCATCGAGATTCACACAGCCTTCACCGGCTACCCCGACGAGCCGCGCAGCATCCGCATCGAAGATATTGGCTCCCCCGAGCATCTGCAAACCCTGCGCTGGGTATTTACCGATCCCGAGCAACTGCGCCCGGTCAAATCGCTCGCCGCCATCACCGAAGAAGCCGCCGGCAAGCTTGGTGCGCTGGCCGAAACGCTGCGCGGGCGTGGGCTGGATGCACAGCCCGTCGCGCACTTCCTCATCCAGTGCCTGTTTTGCATGTTTGCCGAGGATGAAGGCCTACTGACGCGCGGTCTGTTTACCGGCCTGCTCGGCAAGACCGCCAGCGATCCGGTGCGCGCCACGAACCGGCTCACGGCCCTGTTCAACGCCATGCAAAGCGGCGGCGACTACGGCGACGAAACCATCGCCTGGTTCAATGGCGGCCTGTTTGCCAGCGTCGCCGTACCGCCGCTCACTGACGCAGACGTGGCCGCACTGCATCGCGCCGCCGGCATGGACTGGCGCAACATCGACCCCTCGATCTTCGGCACGCTGTTCGAGCGCGGCTTGAATCCGTCCAAGCGCTCCCAACTCGGCGCGCACTACACCGACCCGGCGACCATCCTGCGGCTGATCGAACCAGTGATCATCCGCCCGCTCACGCTGGAATGGCAGACCGCCAAGGGGCAGATTTCCGCGCTGATGCACAAGTCGAAGAAGCGCGACGACAAACCCTACCGCGACGCGGCGGCGGTTTTCCACCGCTATCTCGAACGCCTGCGCAACTTCCGCGTGCTCGACCCGG
>JAABQX010000043.1 GCA_011391215.1 Rhodocyclaceae bacterium | reverse complement strand
CTGAACAAGTAGTTGCGGCCGGTTCGCTCTGGATCTGTTCATGGTGATCATCTCCAAAGTTCCGCTCAATAAACGAGCGGCGAAGTGAATCACCCCAGGTCGCGCCCCGCCGTCCCGCCAGTGCCGACTTTTGGTGGAGGCGGGCGGGTAAAATGCCGTCGTGATGAAAACTATGCACTGTGGCACTTTCCGTCTTGTCCTTGATCGCCCGCTGGTCATGGGCATTGTCAATTTGACGCCCGATTCCTTCTCGGGCGACGGGATGGGCGACGATGCAGCCGCAGCCATTGCCCACGCCGAAATGCAGCGTGATGCCGGCGCCGATATGCTGGACCTGGGGGCGGAATCGACACGCCCCGGCGCGCCGCCGGTGCCCGTGGAATTGGAACTGACCCGGCTGCTGCCGGTGCTGCGGGTGGTGCGTGACTGGGGCTTGCCCGTGTCGGTCGATACCAACAAGCCGGACGTTATGCGTGCCGTGCTTGCCGAAGGCGCCGCGCTCATTAACGATATCGCCGCGCTGCAGACGCCGGGGGCGCTCGCGGTGGTCGCCGCCAGTGACGCCGGCGTGTGCCTGATGCACATGCAGGGCGAGCCGCGCACCATGCAGACGAGCCCCCATTATTCTGACGTAACGGGCGAAGTGCGCGCCTTTCTGGCGGAGCGGGTGGCGGCCTGCAACGCTGCTGGCATCGGCAATGAGCGTTTGTTGATCGACCCCGGTTTCGGGTTCGGCAAGACGGTTGAACACAATTACACATTGTTGCGCGAGATGAGCCGCTTCATCGATCTGGGGGTGCCGCTGCTGGCCGGACTATCGCGCAAGTCGATGCTCGGCGCGGTCACCGGCCAGCCGAATGGCGTGGCGCGCCTGCCGGCCAGCGTGGCGGCCGCCGTGCTGGCGGTGGAGCGGGGTGCGTGGATCGTGCGGGTGCATGATGTCGCGGCGACAAAAGATGCGCTGGCGGTATGGGCGGCAATGAATCGGACAGAAACGAAAGACACGATAGAAAATTCAGGGAGAAAACAATAATGGCACGTCAATATTTTGGCACCGACGGGGTGCGTGGCCGTGTTGGCCAGTTTCCGATCACGCCTGAGTTTGCCTTGCGCCTTGGCTTTGCCGCCGGCGAAACGCTGGTCGCGCATGCGCATTCCACGGGACAAATGGGCCTGGCAAAAGACGGCGAACGGCCGGCGGTGCTGATCGGCAAGGACACGCGCATCTCCGGCTACATGCTCGAAGCTGCACTCGAATCCGGCTTTGCCGCCGCCGGCGTCGACGTGATGTTGTGCGGGCCGATGCCGACCCCCGCCGTGGCCTATCTGACGCGCGCCCTGCGGCTGGCCGCCGGCGTGGTCATCTCGGCCTCGCACAATCCTTACGACGATAACGGCATCAAGTTCTTCTCTGCCGGCGGCTACAAGCTGCCGGATGCGGTGGAGGAAGAGATCGAGGCGCGCCTGGCGCAGCCGATGGGCTGCATGAACTCGGCGCAACTGGGCAAGGCGCGCCGCGTGGATGATGCGGCCGGTCGCTACATCGAATTCTGCAAGAGCACCTTCCCGAACGAACTCGACCTGCGCGGCCTCAAGCTCGTGGTCGATTGTGCGCACGGTGCGGCCTACCATGTGGCGCCCAAGGTGTTTCATGAACTGGGCGCCGAGGTCGTGGCGGTGGGCGCGACGCCGGACGGCATCAACATCAATGCCGGTGTCGGCGCAACGGCGCCGAAACATCTGCAGGCGCAGGTGCTGCAGCATAACGCCGACCTGGGTATTGCCCTCGATGGTGACGCCGACCGCCTGTTGATGGTCGATGCCAGCGGCCGGCTCTACGACGGTGACGAACTCCTGTATGTCGTTGCGCGCCGTCAGCAGGCGGGCAAGGGACTGACGGGGCTGGTCGGCACGCTGATGAGCAACCTGGGCTTCGAGCAGGCCATCGACCGGCTCGGCATCGGCTTCGTGCGCGCCAAGGTGGGCGATCGCTACGTGCTCGAACTGATGCAGGAAAAAGGCTGGCAGCTGGGCGGCGAAAACTCCGGCCACATCATTTGCCTCGACCGCCATACCACCGGTGACGGCATTGTCGCGGCCTTGCAAGTGTTGGCGGCGCTGCGCGAACGCGATGAAACCCTGGCGCAGGCCTGCGCCGACCTGACCATGTTTCCGCAAAAGCTCATCAATGTGCGCATGGCGGCGGGCTTCGACTGGCGAGCGGACGCGAGTATTCGTGCGGCCGCCGAGCAGGCCGAGCGCACGCTGGGCGATGCCGGGCGTGTCTTGCTGCGGCCGTCGGGTACCGAGCCGCTGCTGCGTGTGATGGTCGAGGGGCGCGACGGAGCGTTGGTGCTGGCGCAGGCCGAGTCGATTGCCGCAGCGGTGCGTGCGGTGGCCGGCCAGACTTGAACGCGGACAGGCGGGATTAGCCGTCCCGCCAGCGCCGACTTTTCGAGGTGACGGCGCGGTAAAGCAGCTTACGGAATTGTCACGTGTCTGTTACGTTGCGCAGATAAGCTCTGCGTCATGTTGTCTGTCCTTGTCATTCTTCGCACCGGCATGCGCCTGCTGCTCGTCGCGCTCTACCTGCTGGCGGGAGCGCTATGTGTCGCGCTGCTCTTTCCCTGGCTGAGGCAGGGCGCGCGCGCCCGCATCAAGCTGCGCTGGTCGACGGGATTGCTGAGCGCTTTGGGTGTCGATCTGCCCCAAGACACTGCGCCTGTCGCTACCTTGCCGCAGGGCTTGATCGTGGCAAATCATATTTCGTTCATCGATATTTTCGTCATCAATGCTCTCGTGCCTGTGACCTTCGTTGCCAAGAGCGAAGTCGCGCGCTGGCCATTGATCGGCTGGCTGACTGCTCGCACGGATAACCTTTTCATCGAACGCGGGCGTCGTGGCGCGGCGTATCTGACACAGCAGGCCATGAGTGCTGCATTGTCGAGCGGGCGGCGTCTGGTGTTGTTCCCCGAGGGGACGACGACCCAAGGCGACGACGTGTTGCCGTTCCATGCCGCCCTGCTGCAGAGCGCCGTGGTCAGCGCGGTACCAGTGATCTGCCTGGCGCTGGGTTATCGGGATGCCGGCGGGCACATGACGGCAACGCCGGCCTTTGTCGATGAAGATACCTTGTGGGATTGCATCTGGCGCATCGTTTGCAGTGATCGTGTGGTCGCGCAGGTGAGTGTGGTCGCGCAACTCGCCAGTGTGGGCGGCGACCGGCGGCATCTCGCCCAGCAAGCGCATCGCTGCATCGCCCGGACGGTGGCGAGCTGGTATGACCCCGAGCAGCGCAACAAGGACGTAACGTGGCGGCAATCAAGCTGTCATTGGCCTGCGGAAGAATGTGACGTATCCGAAGAGAGAACAGGAGAACGTCATGAGTCAGAACCAGAATACATTGCCCGGCCAGCTAACCCATGCGAGCGAATCGACAGAAACTTCGCGCTTCCGCTTGAGCCTGGCGCATAGCGAAGCCGAGGTGCTCGAGGCGCAGCGCCTGCGCTACAAGGTATTTGCCGAAGAACTCGGGGCGCACCTGCAATGCCGCGTTCCCGGGCACGATAGCGATATCTTCGATCCCTACTGCGACCATCTGCTGGTTCGTGAGACCGAATCGGAGCGTGTCATTGGCACCTATCGCATCCTGGCGCCGGATGCGGCGCGCAAGATGGGTATCTATTACTCGGAAAGCGAGTTTTACCTGAATCGTTTGCAGCATCTGCGCACGCGCATGGTGGAAGTCGGCCGCTCCTGCATCCACCCCGATCATCGCGGCGGTGCGGTGATCGCCTTGCTGTGGGCCGGGCTTGCCGATTACATGGTGCGCAACAATTACGAATACCTGATCGGTTGCGCCTCGATCGGCATGGTCGATGGCGGTCACAACGCGGCGAACGTGTTCCGGGACATCGCCCCAGCGCACATGGCGCCAATCGAATATCAGTGCTTCCCGAAAAACCGCCTGCCGTTCGAACGGCTTGCCACCAACCAGTCCGCCATCGTGCCGCCCCTGATCAAGGGCTATCTGCGCGCCGGCGCCTGGGTTTGCGGTGAACCGGCCTGGGATCCGGATTTCAATACGGCCGACCTGCTGTTGTTGCTGCCCATGGCGCGCATCAATCAGCGCTACCTGCGCCATTTTGTGAAGTCAGAGTAAGGGGCGCAAACTTTTCCAGTAGCTGGGTGGCGGCCTTTGAGCCAAGCATTGATGATTGAAACGAAGCTGTAACAGAACCCCGCGAGAATCTCTGGGCTGTTATTGCCATTGTCCCGACCCTAATTGGAGGTTTTCATGCGTACCCTTTTCATTGTTGCTGCCGCTACTCTTTTGACTGCCTGTGCCAGCCAGAGCACAGCTCCCGCCCCGTCTGCCGCTGCTCCTGCTGCCGAAAAGAAGGCTCCCCAGTGCTGGAATGGTGATGCTGCCGCCTTTCAGGCTGTCGGCACCAAGGCCACTATTTCGGGTGTTGCTGTCGAGTGCAAGCCGACCTCCGATGGCAAGGCCGCTCAGTGGATGAGCGCCAAGCACTGATTCCGACTGGCCAGCGGGTTGCCAACAAATGCGCCGCTTGCGGCGCGTTTTTTTGCTCAAGCGGTTGTTCAGATCCAGCGAATGGCGACCGCGCCGAGCGCCACCAGCATGGCGCCGGCAATACGCCAGCGCCCCATGCGCTCCTTGAGCAGCCAGGCGCCGAGAATGGCGGCGAAGATCACCGAGGTTTCGCGCAGTGCGGCGACAGCAGGGATGGAGGCGACCGTCATCGCCCACAGCACGATGCCGTAGGAACCAATGGTCAGCACCGAGCCGATCATCGAGAACAGCCAGCGATGCCGCAGATGCGCCAGCGCGACTCGCCCACGCCGCCAGATGACCAGTGCCAGTACCAGGCCGGCATTGAGAAAGAACAACCACATCGTATAAGCCACGGCATGCCCCGAGTGGCGAGCACCGATACCGTCGAGCATTGTATAGAGCGCGATGACCGCCGCCGTGGCGAAGCCGTAGCCGAGCCCGGTGCGGCTGACGCCGCCGCGCCGGATACCGATGCCGACCGGCAGGGCAATGCCGGTCGCGACCAGTGCGATGCCCAGCATCAGCCCGGGCGTGACCGTATCGCCCGCCAGCGGGGCCGCCAGCGCGACCATGACGGGTGCCGAGCCGCGCATCAGCGGATAAGCGATCGACAGGTCGGCATGCCGATAGGCCTGCATCAGCAGCAGGTAATAGCCAACGTGGATGAAGGTCGTCGCCGCCAGCCAGGGCCAACTGGCCGGGGCGGGGGTGGGTAGCCAGGGCAGGGTGCAGGCGGCGACGAGGCCGCCGGCGAGCACGAGGGCGGTGAAGTCGAGGAAGCGATCCGCACTGGCCTTGACGACGAAATTCCAGCCGGCGTGCATTGCCGCCGACAGCAGCACCAGCAGGGCGACGCTTGTGGTGATCACGAACTCAGACGACTGGCCAGGGCAATGAGTAGGTCTTGACGTTGGTAAAACTCTTCATTGCCTCGATGACGCCTTCCTTGTAGCCGAGGCCGGAATCCTTGATGCCGCCGAAGGGCGTCAGTTCGAGGCGGTAACCCGGCACTTCGCGCACATTGACGCTGCCGACCTGCAACTCATTAACGCAGCGCGTGATGACGTCGAGGCGGTTGGTGCACAGGCCGGAGGACAGACCGTAAGCCGTGCCATTGACGATGGCGATGGCCTCGTCGAGCGTCTTGAAACGGATCACCGGCGAGACCGGGCCGAAGGTTTCTTCGCGCACCAGGGTCATTTCCGGGCGCACATGGTCGAGGACAGTGGGAGAGTACAGCGCGCCCTGACGTTCGTTGCCGAGCAGGAGTTGCGCGCCCTGGGCAACCGCTTCATTGACGCGGGTTTCGAACAGTTTGGCGGCATCTTCATCGATGACGGTGCCCATGTCCATGCTTGCGTCGATCGGGTTGCCGTACTGCCAGCGCCGACTTTTTTCAAGTAGCAGTTCGACGAAACGATCGGCCACGCTGTCCTGCACGATCATGCGTTTGACGGCGGTGCAGCGCTGACCGGAGTTCTTGTATGAGCCGGCCACGGCCAGGCTGGAAGCCTCGTCCAGATCGGCGTCGTCCATGACGATCAGCGGATCGTTGCCGCCCAATTCCAGCACCGTGCGGCGATAGCCGATTTTCGAGGCGATGTATTTGCCGATGGGTGCGCCGCCGGTGAAGGTGACCAGATCGACATGGGGATTGGTCAGCATTTCGTCGGCAATCTCGGCCGGGTCGCCGGTGATGACCTGGAACATGGCAGGCGGCAGGCCGGCTTCGTAAAGGATGTCGGCGAGCAGCAGCGCCGAGAACGGCACTTTTTCCGAGGGCTTCAGCACCATGCGGTTGTTGGTGGCAATGGCGGGCACGATTTTGTGCGCCACCTGGTTCATCGGATGATTGAAGGGCGTGATCGCCGAAATCACGCCCAGCAGCGGATCGCGCTGCGTATAGACACGGCGTGCGCGGCCGTGCGGTGTGATGTCGCAACTGAAGATCTGGCCGTCGTCGTTGAGGGCAGCATTGGCGCCGAACACCAGCACGTCGCGCACGCGGCCGGCTTCGTAGCGGCTGTCCTTCTTGCACAGGCCGGCTTCGTCGGTAATCAGGTCGCTGATTTCCTCGGTGCGGGCGACAACAATGTCGGCGGCCTTGAGCAGGATGCGGTGGCGTTCGTAACGGGTGAGTGTCGGTTGGTAGGCGCGGGCAATCTCGAAGGCACGTCGCACGTCGTCAACGCTTGCCTTGGGCACCGAACCGATGCAGCCGTCGGTATAGGGGTTGAAAACCTCGATGACGCGCTCACGGGAGACGCGTTCGCCGCCGATGCGCATGGATTCCTTGCGAAAGTTCATGGGGAGACTCCGGGTGGGATTGGGTGGTTGAAGTGGGATGAATGAGGATGAGGGGAAACGCCTTGTTCATCTTTCGTTCATCGCCCTGAAATATTTGCAGACAAGAATGTCCCGTTAGTTGGAAGCGTGGCAAGGCGTCAGATACGCATTATTGACGGCGAATTGTTTCAGCTTCATTTACGCAAGCGAAAGGACCCGGAGCGCATATGAATGCCGCCATTGAAATCAGCAAGCTCGACAAGTCGTTTGGCAACTGCAAGGCATTGAATCATGTCGACCTGACGATACAGGAAGGCGAAATGGTTGCCCTGATCGGCGCGTCGGGCTCGGGGAAATCGACGCTCCTGCGGCATATCGCCGGTTTCATTGCCGCCGATGCTGGCGAGATCACCCTGATGGGCGATGTCGTGCAGCGGGACGGGCGGCTGGCAAAGAATATCCGCGCTCTGCGCGCCAATATCGGCTTCGTATTTCAACAGTTCAATCTGGTCGGCCGGCTGACCGTGATCACCAACGTGATGACCGGCCTGCTGTATCGCACCAGCCTGTGGCGCAGCCTGATGATGCGATTTTCCATCGCTGACCGGCAGCAGGCGCTGGAAGCCCTGACGGCGGTCGGCATCGAACAGAAAGCCTGGCTGCGCGCCACCACGCTGTCGGGTGGGCAGCAGCAGCGCGCCGCGATCGCGCGCTGCCTGGTGCAGGGCGCCAAGGTGATCCTTGCCGATGAACCGATCGCTTCGCTCGATCCCGAGTCTTCGCGCAATGTGATGGAGTTGCTGGCGAAGATGAATCGCGAACGGGGCTGTACGGTGGTCGTTTCGCTGCATCAGGTTGATTTCGCGCTGAAGTACTGCGTGCGCACCGTCGCCTTGCATCAGGGATGCGTCGTGTATGACGGTCCCTCCGCGGCCCTGACACCCCAAATGCTCAGCGAGTTGTATGGCGCGGCCGTCGAAGAATTATTCGCCAAGTTTGACTGTGAACCCGCGACGAAAATTCCGGCAGCCAACGCTGCCTATCCCTTATTGGCTTCCTGAAAGCTTGTTTGTATCCATCCCCAAATCCAAAGGAGAACCCATGAAGTACTCGCTTAAATCCCTGCTGGCTATCGCCGCGATTACCCTCGCCGGCGCTGCCCATGCCATTGATGTCAAGGAACTCAACTTCGGCATCATCGCCACCGAGAAGGCTGGCGCCCTCAAGCAAATGTGGGAGCCCTTCCTCGAGGACATGGCGAAAGCCGTCGGTGTCAAGGTGAATGGCTTCTACGCCACCGACTACGCCGGCATCATCGAGGCACAGCGCTTCAACAAGGTGCAGATCGCCTGGTATGGCAACAAGTCGGCCATCGATGCCGTCGATCGCGCCAACGGCGAGGTGTTCGCCCAGTTCGTCGACCTTGACGGCACGCCGGGCTATTACTCCTACCTCATCACCCACAAGGACAGCGGCATCACGTCGCTCGACCAGGTCCTGAAGAACGGCAAGGACATGAGCTTCGGCATCGGCGACCCGCAGTCCACCTCCGGCACCCTGGTACCCAGCTATTACGTATTCACGCTGAACAACCTCGATCCGAAGACGCATTTCAAGATCATGCGGCCGTCGAACCACGAGGGTAATTTCCTTGCCGTGCTCAACAAGCAGGTGGATGTCGCCACCAGCAACAGCGAAATGACGCATAAGATGAAGGAGAAGTCGCCCGAGAAACTCGAGCAGATCCGCATTCTCTGGACTTCTCCGCTGATCCCGCGCGATCCCTTCGTCTGGCGCAAGGACCTGCCGGCCGATCTTAAGAAGAAGATTCAGGACTTCACCGTGGGGTATGGCAAGGATGATCGCGAGAAGGAAATTCTCAAGAACATGTATCGGCTGAAAGGCTTCAATGTCTCCACCGACGCGCAGCTTCTGCCGATTCGTCAGCTTGAACTATTCAAGGACCGCAAGAAGTTCGAGAACGACGCGAACATGGCCGAAGGCGACAAGCAGGCAAAACTGGCTGAAATCGATATCAAACTCGCAGCACTCGCCAAGCAGATGAAGTAATTGCGGTTCTCCACACGGCTGGGTGGCCTGTCGGCTATCCGGCGTGTCTCCAGCGTACCCGCCATGAAAACTGCGCCCAGTATTCGCGATATTCCCCTGACGCCGCCACGCGGCAACTTAACCAGCACGCTGGCCTGGGGCATCCTGTTTGTCATGCTGATCTGGTCCTGGGAAGGGGCAGACATGCGTCCCCTCGACCTGATCAAGTACTCGGGCAACATGAGCACCTTTGCCCGGGAGTTTTTTCCGCCGAACTTTCACGACTGGCGTATCTATCTCGAAGAGATGATCATCACCGTGCATATCGCCGTCTGGGGTACGGTGCTGGCGGTGCTCTGCGCCATCCCCTGCGGTTTGTTGTCTGCGGAAAATCTGGTGCCGAGCTGGGTGTATCAACCGGTGCGGCGCGTCATGGATGCCTGCCGCGCCATCAACGAGATGGTGTTCGCCATGCTCTTCATTGTCGCCGTCGGCCTTGGGCCGTTCGCTGGCGTGATGGCGCTTTGGGTGCATACCACCGGCGTGCTCGCCAAACTGTTTGCCGAGGCGGTCGAGGCGATTGATCCGCGTCCGATGGAGGGTGTACGGGCGACCGGAGCCAATCCGGTGGAGGAAATTCTCTACGGGGTGATTCCGCAGGTACTGCCGTTGTGGATTTCCTATTCACTCTATCGCTTCGAATCCAACGTGCGATCTGCCTCGGTGCTCGGCATCGTCGGCGCCGGCGGTATCGGCGTGATCCTGCATGAAGTGATTCGTGGTTTCGACTATGCGGAGACCGCCGCCGTACTCATCATCATCATTATTTCCGTCACTCTTATCGACCTTGTTTCGGCCCGCATCCGTCAGTGGGCCATCTAACTTCATCACGCATATGAAAAGCATCCAACTCAATGGCGTCACCTACCGGTGGCCGAAGCAGCCGGTCGTCGTTGTCTGTATCGACGGCGGCGATCCCGCCTACATCGAACAGGGTATCCGCGACGGCATCATCCCCAACATCGCCCGCTTCATGCGCGAAGGGTTCAGCGCCATTGCCGATGGCACGGTGCCGAGCTTCACCTGCCCCAACAACATGTCGCTGATTACCGGTGCGCCGCCTGCAGTGCATGGCATTTCCGGTAACTATTATCTTAACGAGCAGGGCGAGGCGGTGGTGATGACCGGGCCGGAATTGCTGCGCAGCCGTACCATCCTCGCCGCGTTTGCCGACGCCGGCGCAAAAGTGGTGTCGATTACCGCCAAGGACAAGTTGCGCAAACAGTTGGGCAAGGATCTAGCCCTGAGCCGTGGCAATGTGAGTTTTTCTGCGGAGAAAGCCGATCAATGCACGCTGGCCGAGAACGGCATCGAGAATGTGCTCGAATTTGTCGGCATGCCGCTGCCTGACATGTATTCAATGGACTTGTCGTTGTTCGTTCTCGAAGCCGGCATCAAACTGCTCGAGTGGGACCGTCCGGATTTACTGTTTCTCTCGCTGACCGATTACATCCAGCACAAGCACGCCCCGGGAGATCCGACTGCGAATGAGTTCTATCGGCGCATCGACGACGCCTTCGGTCGTCTGGACGCGTTGGGCGCTGTCGTGGCACTGACCGCTGACCACGGCATGAATGACAAGTCGACCGCGGAAGGCAAGCCGAACGTGATCTTCCTGCAAGACATTCTCGATCGTGAATTCGGCCCGGGCGACACCAAGGTGATCTGCCCGATCACCGATGCGTTCGTCAAGCATCACGGCGCGCTGGGCGGTTTCGTGCGCGTCTGGTGTCGGGGCGGCAAGGCGACGCCGCAAACGATTATCGCCCTGGTCAGGGACATGCCGGGGGTTGCCATGGCACTCGACAAGGATGAAGTTTGTCGCCGTTTCGAGCTGCCGCGTGACCGCGAAGGCGATGTGGCGGTGATCGGTGATATCGGTACGGTGATCGGTGCCGCTGCGGCAGAGCATGATCTGTCAAATCTCGCCGATGCACGCCTGCGCAGCCACGGCGCGGTCACCGAGGCGCGCGTGCCGATCATCCTGAGCCGTCCCGTCAGCGCCGACTTTTTGCAGCGTGCCACGATCGGGCCACTCAACAGCTATCAGGTTTTCGATTATGCGATCAACGGAGTCGTGGGCTGAGATGGCGCTTCCCGCTCCTCATTTGCCAACGAACATGCCAACTCATTTACCCACTGAGGGCAGACTGGCCGTTTATGCGGCGCCGAACGCGCCGTTTCATATCGACGCCTACCCCTTGCGCGCGCCGGAAGCAGGCGAAGTGCTGGTACGTATCCGCATGGCGACGATCTGCCGCTCCGATATCCACTCCTGGCAGGGTCATCGTCCGAACCCCTGTCCGGGGGTGCTCGGCCACGAGATCATCGGCGTGATCGAAGCGCTGGGCGATGGCGTCGAGCGTGACATGCGCGGCGATCCGCTCAGGGTAGGTGACCGCATCACCTGGAGTGAGTATTTCATTCCCGGGCGCAACTATTTCAGCGAGGTGCTCGACCTGCCGCAGAAGTCGCGCGGCGTGGACAAGTATGGCCACATGGCCGTCAGCCAGGGCCCGCATCATCATGGCGGCTTCGGCGAGTATTGCTACATCCTGCCGCACTCCTGGATTTTGCGACTGCCCGACACTTTGACCGATGAGGAGGCGACACCTCTCAATTGCGGCGTCGCGACGATGATCGCCGTGACCGAAGCGGCCGGCATCCGCATGGGGCAGACGGTCGTGATCCAGGGGCTCGGCCTGCTCGGTCTGTATGGTGCGGCGATTGCCAAGGCGCGCGGTGCGCGTGCCGTGATCGGCATCGATACCGTCGCCGAACGGCGCGAACGTGCCTATAAGTTCGGCGTCGACCTGGCGCTCGACCCGACTATCGCCGCGGCAGATTTGTTGAACGCGGTACGGGAGATCTGCCGGCCGGAAGGCGCCGATGTCGTGATCGAGGTCTGCGGCGTACCGGACGTCATTCCCCTCGGCATGGAGATGTTGCGCATCGGCGGTACCTACGTGCTCGGCGGTGTGGTCAATCCGCAGGCGCTGGTGACCCTCGACGCCAACCTGCTGTTGCGCAAGATGCTGACCTTGCGGGGGGTGCATAACTATCATCCGCGCAACCTCATCGAGGCGCTCGATTTCGTGGCGGCCAACCGTACCCGATATCCCTTTCACGAACTGGTCGATGGCAAGTATCCGCTCGACCGCGTCGGCGACGCCATGGCCGATGCCGCTGCGCGTCGCGTCCTGCGGGCCGCCATCATTCCCTGAACCCTTTGGAGCACACCATGAACGATCCCATTCTCCTGACACCCGGCCCATTGACGACGTCGCGCGCTACCAAGGAAGCCATGCTGCGCGATTGGGGGTCGTGGGATGCGGCCTTCAATGACCTGACGGCGTCGGTGTGCAGCGATCTCATCGATATTGTGCATGGCGGCGAGACTCACGTCTGTGTTCCGCTGCAGGGCAGCGGCACCTTCGCCGTGGAAGCGGCGATCGGCACGCTCGTGCCAAAGAACAGCAAAGTGCTGGTGCCGCACAACGGAGCCTACTGCGAGCGCATCGTGCGCATCCTCGGTACCCTCGGCCGTGAGGCGGTAATTCTGCCCTTTGGCGAGGACCAGCCGGTCGATCCCGCGCTGATCGATGAAGCGCTGGCGCATGATCCCGCCATCAGCCATGTCGCGCAGGTGCATTGCGAAACCAGCACCGGCATCCTCAATCCCCTGCCGGAAATCGCCTATGTCGTGGCCCGTCAGGGGCGGCGCCTGATTGTCGATGCCATGAGTTCATTCGGCGCCATTCCGATCGACCTGCGCACGATGCCGGTCGATGCCCTGATTGCCGCTTCGGGTAAGTGCCTGGAGGGGGTGCCGGGCATGGGTTTCGTCATTGCACAGCGCAGGGTGTTGGAATCTGCTGCCGGGCAATGCCATTCGCTGGCGATGGATCTGCACGATCAGTGGATCTACATGGAGAAGACCGGACAATGGCGTTTTACGCCGCCCACCCATGTCGTCGCGGCGTTGCGTCGCGCGATCGACCAGTATCAGGCCGAAGGCGGGCAGTTGGCGCGTCTGGCGCGCTACAGCGAAAACTGTGCAACGCTGGTGAGCGGGATGCGCAAGCTGGGCTTGCGTACTTTCCTCGACGATACCGTACAGGCGCCGATCATCATCACCTTCTACGCGCCGGCGCATGTCGCTTATAACTTCACCGAGTTTTATCGCCGCGTGCGCGAACGGGGTTTTATCCTCTACCCTGGCAAACTGACGACAGCGGATACCTTCCGTGTGGGATGCATCGGTGCCATCGGTGCGGCCGAGATGCAGCGTGCCGTCGAGGCCATTGCGGTTACGCTCTATGAACTGGGCGTAATACGTCACCCCGTGGCCGCCTGAAACTACTCATCATTATCTTTCTCTCAATATCATGCCTACCCCTGACCTTTCCGCCGAACTGCACGCTGCCTTGCTCGAAATTTATAACGTACGCGCCTATGGTCGCTACGGTCTCTCACAAGTGAATCAATTGCTGCATGCGGTGCAATCCGGCGCCCTGGCCAGGTCCCGGCAATTGCCCGTCACTCTGGTAGTCGCGGCGCTGTTGCACGATGTCGGTCATATGGTGCACGACCTGGGCGAACATCCCGCAGCGGATGGCATCGATGACCGTCATGAAAGCGTCGGGGCTGAATGGCTCAAGCGCTATTTCGGGCCCGCCGTGGTCGAGCCGGTACGCCTGCATGTGGCCGCCAAGCGTTACCTGTGTACTGTGGAACATGGCTACCATGCCAAATTGTCCGACGACTCGATTGAAAGTCTTGCCCTGCAGGGCGGGCCGATGTCGGCAGAAGAGGCGAGCGCTTTCGAGAAGGAGGTTTTCTGGAAGGAGGCTGTCGCCTTGCGCCGCATCGACGAGATCGCCAAGGACCCGCGTGGTCCCATGCCTTTGTTTGCGACATTCCTGGGGGATATCGAGACAGCACGCAGAGAGAGTTGATGTCCATGTTTGACAACAAGGATAGGCTGGTGATCATCGATGCCGATGGCACGCTGATCGATGCCTTTCACGCGCTGGATAGCGCCTTTGCCCGGCACGACATGGCCATCGGCGACCTTGAACGCTTCCAGAAGCGTCGCAAGCTTTTCAAGTATCTGGGTGGCCTCAGGGAATTTCCCAAGAATTTGCGGCGGCAATTCGGCAAGCAAAATCGCAAGCTCCTGATTCAGACGCTCACCGATGTCTATCGACAGGAAGCGCAACTCTATCCGGGCATGGCCGCCTTGCTGCAGCGCCTGATCGATACGCCCGACGTGCGGGTGGGCATCGTGACGCGCAATATTACCCATGAGCCGGCGGAAACGCTGCGGCAACTGTTGCGGCGTCATGATGTCAATATTGACGATCTGGATTTCGTCAGTTGTTTGCCCTTGCGCGAAGAAAAACTGGCTCAATTCAGAGTCATCAGGCAGCGCTTCAACATCAATCCGGCGCGTGCCCACGTCTGTGGCGACGAGTACCGCGATTACCTTGCTGCGATCGGGGCTGGCATGCATCCCTTCATTGCGTCGTACGGTTTCGAAGATCATGGTCGCCTCCACGATGGCTTCAATGTGCCGGAAGAAGTCATGGCGCGTTCTCCCCCTGATCTGGCGATGCGCCTTTGCCATGCGCTCGATATTGACTATGCCCTTGATGCCACCTTGCCAGAGACGGCCTTCACAAATGGATGTGGTCGAATCTAATTGCCTTGGAGTTTGACAATGAGAACGGCTTTTTGCTATCACTGCGGAAAATCCCACCCGATTGAATTGATGCGACAGTTAGCCACCGGGACTGGAAAACGTTGGCGTTGTATCAAGAGTATCGAAGCTGCAAAAGTTAACCGGGAGACCCGGGATGCTTTTGGAAGAAAGATCACCAAAATCAACCAGGCTGACAACGATCATCGAGCAAGATATGCAGCAGAAATCTCGAGTTCCAGGCGTAGTGGTATCGCCTAGTTTGCCTACGATGGCGTGCAGCTGAAAAAACGCCATCTCAAGGAATTGCGAGAGCGTTTCCCGAGCATTGGTATGCCGAACGGCATGTGCGGTTGCCTTATATGCCGTCCCGCCAGCGCCGACTTATCAAGTTGAGGGTCGCGATAGATCGCGGTGCAACAAAATGTTAGGCTACCGCCTATGGAACGATATCTCATTGCAAATCCCAAGGGCGGCGTCGGGAAAAGTACGCTGGCGACCAATCTGGCCGGCTGGCTGGCCAAGAGCGGAAAGCGTGTCATGCTCGGCGATACGGATCGCCAACAGTCTGCACGTGCCTGGTTGATGATCCGCTCTCCGGCGCTTCCCTACATTACATCGTGGGAAGTCGAGCCGGGCAAGACGGTCCGCCCCCCCAAGGAGACGACGCATGTCGTGCTGGATACCCCGGCGGGACTGCACGGCAAGAAACTGACGCAGCTCCTGCGCATTGTCGATCGCGTCATCGTGCCCTTGCAGCCTTCCTTGTTCGACATCCTCGCGACCCGTGATTTTCTCAATGAACTGGTGGCGACCAAGCAATACCGCAAGGAATCGATTCATATCGCCGTGGTGGGGATGCGGGTCGATGCCCGCACCAAGGCGTCCGGCGAACTGGAGCGTTTCCTCGAAGACACGGGGTTGCCGGTTATCGCCCATCTGCGCAACACGCAGAATTACGTGCAGGCTGCCGCCCATGGCATGACGATCTTCGACTTGCCGGCCGCGCAAGGCGCCCATGACTGGGCGCAGTGGGCGCCGTTACTGCGTTGGGCTGATCCGGTCATTGCTGCTACGTAGCAGTGCCAACATGATCAATGCCACGCTCAAGCTGACACGCACTGCCGATGATGGTGCGGAAATGTTTCGCAAGTACTATCTGGTGGCCGATTTTGCGGATGTGCGTGGCCAAGGCAAGGCCAGCATCATCCCACTCTCGGTTGGCGTCCCCATGCCTGACGCCGAGCAGCTCACCGTCAAGGGTGGAGAAAACGAAGCACTGATGGCAGCCGCTGATCTGATCAAGGGCTTACCAGGTAACGCCGGGTTTTCTGCAAAGATCGACTTCGACCCGAGCTGAACCGGTAAGGGCGATCAGGTAAGGATTCTGATTTGTTCGGGTTACGATCGAGATCGCTCCGTAAAGTTTATGACCTGCGCAATTTGGAGCGTGCCCGATGACCGGCGACGTGAAGGTCGATATACGCCGCCGCAGCCAGTTGGAATCCAGATCGACCAACCGCTAGCGCAAAATCCTCGCGTGCCATGATGCCAAGTTCAGCGTCGACCTCCGCTGTATGCGCCAGTACCCAAAGCCTCGATCAAGGGGGGCGGGTCTTGGTCTTCGGCGCCACGGGCTACATCGGGGCCCATCTCGTGCCGCGTTTGTTGCGTGAGGGGCGCGCGGTGCGCGCCAGTGGGCGTAATCGCAAGGTGCTTGAAGCCCGCGAATGGCAGGGGATCGAATTGGTCGAAGCCGACGCGCTGTTACCCGATTCACTGCCGGTTGCACTGGCCGGCGTGGACACCGCTTACTACCTCGTGCATTCGATGGCGGCCGGGGCGGACTTCGGGCGCCTGGACTTGCAGGCGGCCCAGAATTTCGCGGCGGCGGCAGAGCAGGCCGGGGTGCGGCGTATCGTCTATCTGGGCGGCCTGATTCCCGACAACGCCGATTCCGAGCACCTGGTGTCGCGGCGCGAGACCGGCAATCGGCTCCGCTCGGGCCGTGTGCCGGTGACCGAGATTCGTGCCGGCATCATCGTCGGTCCCGGTTCTGCTGCCTACGAGGTGGTGCGCGACCTCGTCAACCACTTGCCGCTGATGCTGACACCTAAGTGGGTACGTTCGAAGTCGTCGCCGATCGCGCTCGATAACCTGCTCGAGTATCTGGTGCGCGTCGCGACTCTGGACGAGGCCGCCGACAAGATCCTCGATGCGGCCGGGCCCGACTACATCAGCTACGAGGATGTGATGAGGCAGTACGGCGAAGTGGTGGGCAAACGGCCCTTCATCGTTCGCGTTCCCGTGCTGACGCCGGAGCTTTCGGCACGCTGGCTGAGCCTGGTTACGGCGGTACCGGCCACGATTGCGCGCGCCCTGATCGGTGGCCTGAAACATGACCTGCCGGCGAACGACGCCGAACTGCGCCGCCTGGCGCCGCAGAAGCTCTTGAGCTTTCGCGAGTCGGTGGCTGCCGCGCTGCAGGCCGAACGGTCGCATACCGTGGCCGCGCGCTGGAGCGAGGGCCTGCTGATGTTCCGTGGTTTCCGGCTCGATAACGCCTTTTATGCCAAGCGCGCCAGCGGCACCGCGGTGGGTTGCGCATCGCCGGCGGCGGTGTGGCGCACGGCGGCAACGATCGGTGGTGACAACGGTTACTACAGCATGAACTGGCTGTGGTGGATCCGTGGCGCCATAGATTGGCTCGTTGGCGGCCCGGGCCTGACCCGGGGCCGACGCCACCCCACCGAGTTGCGGATCGGCGACCGCATTGACTACTGGACCGTTCTCGCCCTTGAGTCGATGCATCGGCTGACGCTGAATTTCGGCATGCGCGGGCCCGGTTCAGGCATTCTTGAGTTCGAGATTGATCCAGAGCTAGCCTCAACGCCCGGCTATCGCACCCGGCTGACGATCACTGCCTACTGGCATGCGCAGGGGGTCTGGGGCCTGCTTTACTGGTACGCACTGGCACCGGCACACCTGTTCATTTTTCGCAAGATGACCGCGTCAATGATGCGCCGCGCTGAACAGATTGATGCCGAGCAAACCAAGGGCGCGGGCAGTTGCGCAGATGGGAGCGATTACACAGGAGAATGAAATCAGGCCACGCCGATGATCCATCCCTCCACTCCGGCGACTGCTTCTTCCTGCCCTTGGAATCTGGGTGACATCAGCGAAGCCAGTGTGCCGGCGTGATCCGCCTGCTGTAGTCCCGTGGCAATCATGTAGGCGTCGTGCTGGTCCGGGGTACGGCCCTCCGTCGGGTAGGCATGACGCCACAGCGACGGGTAGGCTTCACCCACAACGGAACCACCTTTGGTGGGTAGCCAGCCATCGAAGGGCCAGAAGTGCACATCTGGACATTGCCTGCGCAGGTACAGCAACCAGGGGATGCCAGCATGCGTCGACTTGGCGACAGTTCCCTGGACATCGAAGTGAAAAACCGACTTCGCCCGACAGCGCGTCTCGCAGATCCGCCGCCAACGGGAATCTCCCTGTCGGGGCAGTCCGTTACCTTTGTGGCCATCACGAATGAAATCGACGTACATGTTATCAAGGTCGGTTGGCCAGTGCTGCCGAAAGTCTTCCAGAAATATGTCCCAATCCGGTGGAATGTGATGGACTTCGAAATAGCGGATCGGAAAAGAAAAGCCATGATCGATGCCAACGATCGTGGGGATATCCTTGGCAAGACGCAGCACCAGCCATTCGGCAATGCCTTTGCGCGTCCAGTATTTGCGCGGACTCGGGGGCGGGAGGACTTCTGTTGCCGGCGCATCGTCCTGAGCCAGATACACCCGCAAGCCCTTCAGGCTGGCATTGGGGGTCTCGGCACCGGAATAGTCGATACCAATATAGCGGCGGAAGTCAGGCATGGATCGGTCTCAGGAAGACAGTAGAGGACAAGATTATCCAGTACCGGTAGAGTTTGGTATTCTGAAACTGCCAAGCCTGATTTGAATGACTAATGTGCTGTTCAATTTTTCCGACCCGAGGGCGGTGGCGGTGTGGAACCCGATCAACGATGGCGTGATGGGCGGGGTATCCAGCAGCCAGCTTTGCCACGACCCGGCAGGGCACGCCGTGTTTGCCGGCCATGTCTCCTTCGAGAACAACGGCGGGTTTGCCTCGGTGCGCTGCCAGCCTTGTGATCTCGGCAGAAAAGATGTCATTGCCTATCTTCTGGAAGTGCGCGGCGACGGCAAGCGTTACAAGCTGAATCTGCGCACCGATAACAGCTTTGATGACGTCAATTATCAGGCGCGGTTCGATCCTCCTGCCGGTATCTGGACGACCTGCCGTCTTGCCAGCGCCGACTTTTTACCGAATTGGCGCGGGCGACCGGTACCGGAGGCACCACCGCTCGACATGGCCCGCGTGCAGCAGATCGGCCTGATGATCGCCGACCGGCAGGAGGGGCCGTTTGCATTGGCCATACGGTCGATTGCCGTAGAAATCGGCTGATCGTGTTTTAGTTGATTGGACTCATCGCCATCATCGGCCTGTTGGCTGGCTTGCGCTGATGGCAACCCTTTGCGAAGCGATATTGCGGCTTTGCCAGTGTGCCGAGGGAGAAGTATCGAAATCGAAAAGAATATCTAACATCGGCAGCGGATGCCGGCCTTCCGGCGCCGCTCCATGAATGACTCGCCAGGCGGCGTAATACGCCCGGGCTGGACGTGCAGTTCCAGCGTGTCGAGCAGAGTGGTGGTTTTAGGTCCAAGATTTGGTAATTCATAGATCAGTCACCAATGAGCGGCAGATTGATGTCGGCTTGAGCGTAACTTTTGCAGTGAAATTAGACACTGCACATTCTTTTGCATCTTTCCGGCGGCTCAGTGCTAAAGGGTACGGCTATAAGGAGTTTGTATCAGCCGGCCGCCGATACGAGCTTTGAACCTTGATTCCATTTCAAACGATTCATTTGCGCATTGATTCACGATACTGGCAAACCATGGAACGTAAATGGGGTCCGAGCCAACTGCTGCTGCGGCAATATCAGGATGTAACTTAATGAAATCTTCAGCAGCCTCTGCTGGCGTATTACCTGCAAGGGTCGGCTCTAACCAATGGGGAATGCTGCCATGCAGGTTAGGCTTTGGTAGCTGAGAGATTGATTCAGGAAAGCAATCACTTGCAAATAGCCAATGACGCCATTCGCCAATTCCTTCCTTGATGTAACAGAAAAGTTTTAGTCTTCCATAGCCCTGCTTGTGTAGCTCAACGATTGCTTGCATCACGAGCGTATCTTCTTCAATGTTGGCCATAATCTATCCCTATTCGTTAGACCGATTTTCACGGAAACCTCTGCGTATCCAACCTGCCAACCACCCGAGCGCGAGCAAAACAAGCGATGGCCCCAGCCACCATGCGAGCGCCAGAAGGACATGCATACCTTGTGCGGCCCCAAACTTAGACGTTATCTGGCGATGCTTTTCGTTGACCTTCGCCACCTCAGATGAGAATAGCTTCTGGTTCTCGGTTGGCGAAGTTGCAATCTCTTCGAGTGTGGCGATTGCCTCGGTGACAGTCTTTGAGGCAAACCATTCCTCTCGGACCAAGAGCCCCGACACAGCCGCATTCTCGGCGCGAGAAATTGCATCTGCAATAGTATCTGTTGCATCGCGCACCCAGTTGTATTGAAGTTGCTCGAACGTGGGGCGTCCATCGTACGCAACAATAGCCACAACGACCCCATAGAGTGCTGTGATGACAGCCCATAGACGTCCCCAACCTCCAATGCGCATATACCCGCTGACGCGTCGTTTCTGGCGCATCCTGCTTGGCTGCCATGTTGGCATGGCGTCAGACAAAACAAACACCTTTCTGGCGCATGATGCGTGACAAACCAAGCATCTTTGCGAACTCGGTTTTGTAAGTGTTCGGCACACCGATCTGTCTACAAAATGATGCGGCGTCAGCGCTCTCCAGCGCGGCAGAATTCTTCAGGATTTGAAAATGGAACATTGCAATTTTTTTTGCTTCCTAAGTGCGGCATCATGAACCGCCTGTCTAATTTCTTCGATCATAATTGTGTGGTCTCCTGAGTGAAATGACTTACCTGCTCAAATCTGCGCCGTTGTCCCCGAGAGGCATTGACTGTAATTCCGTGAGTTTCGAGAATTTCACAGACACGCTCACTGATCTCCTTGATTTTGTTAAGCGGCTTCGGATTTTGCAGTTTAACCCCGTGGCGAGAGTTAGCAGGCATGTAGAACAAACTAGAATTCCAGCACGCCCCCTCCGGTAGCTCATCGGTCCAGAACTTAAGCTCAACCGATATCATTTTGTTAGCTTTTGCCATGTCATTTCCCTTCAACTTTGGATATCCATTTCGCAACTCTCAATGACCGAACCGGCAAAGCCGACAAGGGCGGAGAAAAAGTCTGGCTGCTCAAGAGACCGACACTCCTCAATGCCGCTGCCAAGAGCGTTTGTATGGAAGCATTGCGCCAATGGAAAGCATCCGCCACTAAAATAACGAAGTCATAAAAATCCGTTACGCTAATCTTTGGGGAGGTACTAAATGGCAATCGTTAGAAATATCAAAAAGCAAGATCTGCAGCGGGAATCAAAGCATACAGAGGTCGAATGCACGTACTCGATAGTTCGAATGACTGAAGGAGTATTCCTCCAGATTGACACCTATGGGTCAAGTTCGCGTCAAGAACGCGGGAAGAAAAGTCAGTCGGTTCGTTTTGCACCTGAGGCAGTAGCACAACTGAAGAAGATCTTGGCTACCTACTGAACTATGAGCGTTGCTCTAGCAAACACTTCGGAGAAAAGAAATGATTGGCGCAATTACGGGCGACATAGTTGGCTCAATATACGAATGGCACAATATCAAGACCAAAGAGTTCCCGCTCTTTACGGACAGATGTTTCTTCACCGACGACTCGATACTTACAGTTGCGTTGGCCGACACCATCCTAACAGGCACGCCATACATTGAGAATCTCAAGACGTTCTATCGTTGGTATCCCAAAGGTGGATATGGGGGCAGTTTTCACAAATGGGCACAGAGCAAACACTCTGAACCCTACAACAGCTGGGGCAACGGCGCGGCAATGCGGATCAGCCCTGTTGGCTACGCATTCGATGATTTGGACACGGTTCTCAGAAAGGCTGAGGAATTCACGGCGGTCACACATAACCATCCTGAAGGTATCAAAGGTGGGCAGTCTGTAGCAGCCTCGATTTTCCTTGCCCGTACAGGAAAGACAAAGGAAGAAATACGTCACTACATTGAAACCCAGTTTGGTTACGACCTGAGCCGCCATGTGGATGAGATTCGGCCAACCTACACATTTGATGTGTCGTCCCAAGGAACCGTCCCTCAAGCCATTCGCGCATTTCTGGATTCAACAGATTTTGAAGACGCGATTCGTACTGCAATATCTTTGGGTGGGGATTCAGACACCCTTGCCTGTATTACCGGAGGGATTGCAGAGAGTTTCTATGGTGTAGTGCCGCCAGGGATTCAAAAATCGGTGTATTCGATCCTGGATGAGCGACTGGGAACAATTACACAACGGTTCATGGCGCACTACTGCGGGCAATGAAGACCGAACATATTTCATCTGGGCATCCCTTTCTTTTTCGCCATCCACTACCGCACTTGACACGGCATTCCAGTGGGCTCGCCTTTCAGTCACTGCTTACTTTGAACATTGAACCGGCGGGTCAGCTCAGTAACCTGTTCAAAATAATATGGTCTTGATAGCCATGTGAATCGGACAGGACTAATCAGAATGACAGGGCAATAGACTATTGGGTGAAATAAGAAATGAATAATGAAATCCTAATGTTAATCATTATAGCTGCCTTCTTTTTTTGGGCGTGGCAGGATGACAAGCGTCGAGCCGAAAGGCAAGCAAAGCGCAGTGAAGAGCATGAAATAGAGCGACTAAGCGATCAGGCTGTAGCAAAAGAACGGGCAACATTTGAAAATGAACTTGAGAACTTCATTGATTTACCCGATGCTATCTGCTGGAAACGGGCTTACATCTATTGGAATTTAATGAGCGAATGGTTTGATCGCATCCTTGCAAGAAACTACGGCAATGAAGTTATTTGTAATCAAATCAAGAGGAATTATCTAATTTATATCGATCTATTAAGAAGCATTGAAACAACCCGGTTTCTGGCACTCGAAACAAAAGATGAAACGAAAAGAACCAAATACGACGCAGAATGTACTGCGTACCGTGATGAGATAGATCTGATTGAGAGCGCGCTGGCAAATGCAATTGGAAAAGAGGCATCAGACCAATTGGCATCAGTGAGGCTACGTGACAGTATGGCGTTTGATCGTACAGGGCGAAAACCAATGGCACCGGTAGGATTTAGGTACGCGATAAAATCTAGCCGACCATACACAGAAGAACTGGTCTCGAGCCTGTCAGAAATTTTGTGTGTGAGGCATAACATGTCATCAAGGAGCATGTATGCCAAGCAAGACGATCAAGAAGAAACCGGTGGCGACGTTGCCGCATATCCCCAAAGAAGTGATTGACCAGTTTGTCAGTGGTCCGAT
>JAABQX010000042.1 GCA_011391215.1 Rhodocyclaceae bacterium | reverse complement strand
ACAAGTGCCTGCGCAGCTTCGACCTGATCGCGGGCAAGACGCAGGGTCAAACGAGAACGGCGGGCAAGGTACCAACCCTCGGCACTCGGGCTCAACCCGGATAGAGGGTGAATGCCGGCCAGCGTATCGGCCTCGAGCCAGGGCAGGATTTCACGCACTGCAAACCAAAGTGCATCGGCGTAGTCAGGGGGTACTGCATGACCTTGCAAGGCAAACTGGAGATCGACGAACGGCTCCACAGGGTGGGACTCGGCTGAGCTCATATTATTGTGGTTCTTTTGGATCTTGCGCTGCTTCCAGCCGCTGCTTCGACCAAGTCGCCATGACATCGGCCCAATGCCCGGCTGTCACAGCGTCGATATCGAAAATGGTAAAGCGGGAGCCCTCACGAATGCGCAAGCGCAACAAGGGCTCTCCGCCGGCAGCGAACTCAATCTGCTGAAATTCGATTTCCTGGTTACCCACGGGAACACGAAATTTATCAATACTGGTAAGCTTGTCCACGTCGAGTTACCGAATAATTTAAGAGCTTCGAGATATGGGGATGGACTATCGCATCGCAAGATAAGGTAGACCATTGCCTGAAGGGGTGGTTTAAACTACTCCATCAGAGTAGTCCCCTAACCCATCAAAAGCGGTTATTCTACTCGGCAGAGGTACGGTACGCAGATTGGTGCCGACCTGAGGATTGCAAAAGATTCGGGATTGGGCGCGCGCCACGCGAACAGTTCCCCAACAGCCACGAAGAGGAGACAACATGGCCAAACAGCCTCACGCTACCCCTTTGCTTGACCAGCTCGAGACCGGCCCCTGGCCGAGTTTTGTTACGGGTTTGAAGCGTCTTGCCAAGGATAAGGATTCCGTCGTCGACCTGCTCGGCCACCTCGAGCACTCCTATAAGACCCGCAAGGGTTACTGGAAGGGTGGCACGGTCGGGGTCGTCGGTTATGGCGGTGGCGTTATCCCCCGCTTCACCGAGATTAAGGACGACAAGGGCGCTGCGGTTTTCAAGGACGCCGCCGAGTTCCACACCATCCGCATCATGCCCCCGCCCGGCATGCACTACGATACCGACACCCTGCGCAAGTTCTGCGACATCTGGGAAAAGTACGGTTCCGGCTTGATCGCTCTGCATGGCCAGTCCGGCGACATCATGATGCAGGGTTGCACCACCGAAAACGTCCAGAAGGCATGGGACGAAATCAACATCATGGGTTTCGATATGGGTGGCGCTGGCCCGGCCGTGCGTACCTCGATGTCCTGTGTCGGTGCCGCGCGCTGCGAACAGTCCTGCTACGATGAAGCCAAGGCACACCAGATGGTGATTAACACCTTCCTCGACGACATCCATCGTCCCGCCCTGCCCTACAAGTTCAAGTTCAAGTTCTCCGGTTGCGGCAACGATTGCATGAACTCGATCCAGCGCTCGGACATGGCCGTCATCGGCACCTGGCGCGACAACATGACCACCGACGATGCCATGGGCAAGAAGTGGTTCGCCAAGCACGGCATGAACGAACTGGTGAACGACGTCGTCTCCCGCTGCCCGACCAAGGCTCTGCAGATCAAGGATGTCAAGGATGTGCGCAAGGATGCGCATATCTCCTCCGTTGCCCTTAACGATGCCCAGTGCCTCGAAATCGACAACAAGGACTGCGTCCGCTGCATGCATTGCATCAACGTCATGACTGGCGCCCTCGGCGTCGGCAAAGACAAGGGTGCCACCATCCTGATCGGTGGCAAGAGCCACCTGAAGATTGGCGCAACGATGGGCACGGTCATCATTCCCTTCATGTCCCTCAAGACTGACGAAGACTACGAGAAGATCGTCGAACTTGCTCAGGCCGCTATCGATTTCTTCGCCGAAAATGCCCTTGAACACGAGCGCACCGGCGAAATGATCGAGCGTATCGGCTTGGTCAACTTCCTTGAAGGTATCGGGGTGGATGTCGATGCCAACATGGTCACCACCCCGCGTACGAACCCCTACGTTCGCACCGATGGCTGGGACGAGGAAGTCGCCAAGATCAACGCCAAGAAAGCAGCAGCCTAAGCAACGACCACACCGTTTGACCGACACCGGGCCCTCAGCGAGGGTTCGGTTTTCGGCCAAGGTGATATCCCTACTTAATTTGCGACAATTCACAACAATTATTGCGGAGACGATTCATGGCTCAACCTCAGATGCGCAAGCCAGTCGAGCACTTCCTCGACAACAAGAAGTTCCTGCACCCGAAATTCGCCGCCAACTACGGCAACTGGAAATACCACGACCGTCCGCGTCCCGGCGTGTTGCACCACGTATCCCACAGCGGCGACGAAGTCTGGTCGGTGCGTGCCGGTACACAGCGCCAGATGGACGTTCATACCATTCGCCTGCTCTGCGACATCGCTGACAAGTTTGCCGAAGGTCGCGTGCGCTTCACCATCCGCTCCAACATCGAGTACATCCTCTCTGAGGAAAGCAAGGTTGCCCCGCTGATCGCCGAACTCGAGAAGCATGGCTTCCCGGTTGGCGGTACCGGCAACTCGGTCACGATGGTTGCTCACACCCAGGGCTGGCTGCACTGCGACATCCCCGGCACCGACGCCTCCGGCGTGGTCAAGTCGATGATGGACGGCCTTTTCCACGAGTTCAAGAATGAAGAGATGCCCAACCGCGTGCACCTCTCAACTTCCTGCTGCTCGATCAACTGCGGCGGTCAGGCGGACATCGCCGTCATCGTCCAGCACACCAAGCCGCCGAAGATCAACCACGACATGGTCGCCAACGTCTGCGAGCGTCCCACCGTCGTTGCGCGTTGCCCGGTAGCGGCCATCCGCCCAGCGCTGGTGAATGGTAAGCCTTCACTGGAAGTCGATGAGAAGAAGTGCATCTGCTGCGGCGCCTGCTATCCCCCCTGCCCGCCGATGCAGATCAACGACCCCGAGCATTCAAAGTTGGCCATCTGGGTTGGCGGCAAGAACTCCAATGCCCGCGGCAAGCCCACCTTCATGAAGATGGTGATGTCCGGTCTGCCCAACAACGCCCCACGCTGGCCCGAAGTCAACGAAGTGGTCGGTAACATCCTCAAGACCTACAAGGCCGACGCCCGTCCGTGGGAGCGCCTCGCCGACTGGATCGACCGGATCGGCTGGCCGCGTTTCTTCGAAAAGACCGGCTTGCCCTTCACCAAGTACCTGATCGACGACTGGCGTGGTTCGCGCGCGACCCTCAACGCATCCAACCATATCCGCTTCTAAGGACTGACCTGAGATGAAGTTCGCTATTTTGGTTAACGAAGGACCTTATACGCACCAAGCCTCCGACACTGCCTTCAACTTTGCGAAGGCAGTGCTGGCACAGGGCCATGAGATTTTTCGCGTCTTCTTTTATCACGACGGCGTCAATAACGCTACGCGCTTGACTACCCCGCCGCAGGACGACCGTAATATCGTCGATCGCTGGTCGAAACTGGCCAAAACCAGCGAGCTTGATATGGTGGTCTGTGTCGCAGCAGCCCAGCGGCGCGGTATCGTCGATGACGGTGAAATGAAGCGTAACGGCAAGGACGCGACCAACCTGGCACCCGGCTTCCGCATCTCTGGCCTCGGCCAGTTGGTCGAAGCCGGCATCCAGGCCGACCGTCTGGTTGTTTTTGGCGATTGAAGGAGACGACATCATGACAACCAAACAATTCATGTTCGTCAACCGCAAGGCGCCCTACGGCACCATTTACGCTTGGGAATCCCTCGAAGTTGTACTGATCGCCGCCGCCTTCGAGCAAGACGTCTCGATGGCCTTCCTCGACGACGGTGTCTACCAACTCAAGAAGGGCCATCAGACCAAGGGCATTGAAGTCAAAGCCTTTGAAAAGACTTTTGGCGCACTTGAGGACTACGACGTCACCAAGATTTACGTCGATCAGGAATCTCTGACGGAACGGGGTCTCACCACCGATGATCTTGCCCTGCCCGTCGAAGTGTTCTCCCGCGCCGAACTTGGCAAACTGATGGAAGAACAGGACGTCGTCCTGTCGTTTTGAGGAAACTACCATGCTGCATATCATCAACAAATCCCCATACGACCGCCCGGCCTTTTATTCGGCACTGAAAACCGGTGAGGGTGCGATCCTGCTGATCGAGGATGGTGTCTACGCTGCTGCCAAAGGTGGCGTTGCGGAGGCCAAACTCAAGGCTGCCACAGACAAGTTCAAGTTCTACGCGCTGACCGCTGACCTTGAAGCCCGCGGCATCGCCGATCGTGTCGTGGATGGCGTCACCTTGGTTAACTATGCAGGTTTTGTTGACCTCGTGGCCGAATACAAAACCAACCAATCCTGGCTGTAAAAACGGCCTTATTTAACCAGTCAGATTATCAATCAAGGAGAGACGTAATGGCTTCTATCGAAGTGAATGGCAAATCGTACGAAATCGACGAAGAAGGTTACCTAGTTGACCTCAGCACGTGGAACGAGGAAGTCGGTGCCTACCTGGCCACGACCGAAGGTCTCACCCTGACAGACCAGCATTGGGAGGTCATCAATTTCCTGCGTGAATACTACAACGAGTTCCAGATCGCCCCGGCTGTTCGCGTGCTAACCAAGGCCATCGGCAAGAAACTCGGCCCGGAAAAGGGCAACAGCCAGTACCTGTACGAATTGTTCCCGTACGGACCGGCCAAACAGGCTTGTAAAGTCGCTGGTCTGCCGAAGCCTACCGGCTGCGTCTAAAGCCTGACCGCTTCTGGATGCCGATCATCCAGAAGCACAAGCGCAGCGGGACAGCGTGAATCGCCGTCCCGCCAGCGCCGACTTTTTACGCAACGCGGGGCGGTCTGTTCTTGTCTGCCCGGGTTCTGTTGCGGGTTTGGTTGCCTTGTTCGCTTCGTTCGCTATGGTGCATCAACCATGACACTGTTTTTTGCGATCCTGTTCTACCTCGCCTTCGTGATATTTACCGTAGGCTTGGGTTACAAGATCTACGACTTCGCCCGCACACCGGCGCCATTGTCCATTCCGACGACCCCGGCGCCCACTACCACGGCAGGAGTCACCTTCCGCATGGCGCGCGAAGTGATCCTTTTCGAGAGCCTGTTCAAAGGCAATTTATGGATCTGGCTGTTCGGCTGGATGTTCCATATGGGACTTTTCCTCGTGCTGGTGCGCCATCTGCGCTATTTCGTCGACCCGGTCTGGGGCTGGCTGGCCTTCATACAGCCTTTCGGCAAGTACGCCGGCTTCATGATGGCGGCGGGACTGGCCGGCTTGTGGGCGCGCCGCTTCCTCGTGGAACGTATTCGCTACATCTCGACACCCTCCGATCACCTGATGCTTGCCATGCTGCTTGGCATCGGATTAACCGGTTTGAGCATGTCATTCCTGTCGCACACCGATATCATCTCGGTAAAGGCATTCTTCCTCGGCCTCATGGCCTTCGATATCCAGCCGTTGCCTGCACATCCGGCTCTGTTCATTCATCTATCTCTCGTCGCGCTGCTGATGATCATCTTCCCCTTCAGCAAGCTGCTGCATGCACCGGGCGTGTTCTTCAGCCCCACCCGCAACCAGGCCGATAATCCCCGCGAAGTGCGCCACCTGGCACCGTGGGCGGCCCAGATCGAGAAGAGCTGACATGGCCGCTCCCGAGTTCAAGATTCCCGAGTACCGCGAGTTCCCCACCGTGCCGGCACTAGTGCCTGGAGCAATGGCGCATTCCAAGCCCTATATCGCCAACGAGAAGGTGCAGGAAGGCATCGGTCTGCCGGCCAAGCTCGCCGATGACTGGCAGGTCACCCACGACAAGGCCATCGGCAAGTTCGGTGAGTTGCTGGGCAAATACCGCTCGCTCAAGGTCTTCATGGACTCCTGCGTGCATTGCGGTTCTTGCACCGACAAGTGCCATTATTTCATCGGCACCGGCGATCCCAAGAACATGCCGGTTGCCCGCCAGGACCTGATGCGCAGCGTCTACCGTCGCTACTTCACCCTGCCCGGCAAACTGTTCCCGAAACTCGTCGGTGCGCGCGACCTGACCAAGGATGTCCTCGACGAGTGGTTCTCTTACTTCTGGCAGTGCTCTGAATGCCGTCGCTGCTCGGTGTTCTGTCCCTACGGCATCGACACCGCCGAAGTCACCATGGCTGCACGCCACATCCTGGACTCGGTCGGTTACGGTCAGAAATACTCCAACGAGATTCTTGCCAAGGTCAACAAGATCGGCAACAACCTCGGCCTACCCGGTCCGGCGCTGGAAGATACTCTGCTGGGCCTCGAAGAGGATGTCAAAGAAGAGACAGGTGTCGACGTCAGATATCCGCTTGACGTCAAGGGCGCTGAGGTGTTGCTGGTTACTCCCTCGGCCGACTTCTTCGCCGAGCCACACATCGAAAGCCTGATCGGTTATGGCAAGGTATTCCACGCCGCCGGCATCAGCTGGACGCTTTCCTCTTACGCATCCGAGGCCGGCAACTTCGGCTTGTTCAACGGCGACTACAACATGATGCGCAAGGTCGCCATGCGCATCCGCGAGCAAGCGCTCGAACTCGGCGTCAAGCGCATCGTCGTCGGCGAATGCGGTCACGCCTGGCGTGTTGCCTACGCTTTCTGGAACACACTGATCGGTCTCGGCAACAACGGCAACGATCCGTATTCTGTCGAATTGCAGAAGCAACTTGACCCACGCTACAAAGAACCCTCGCACATCTGCGAATTTACCTGGGATCTGATCCAGCAGGGCCGCCTCAAGTTTGACAAGGAAGCCAACGACAGCCGCATCATCACCTTCCATGATTCCTGCAACGTCGCGCGCGGCTCGCGCATGGGCGACTATCCCGGCGGGCAATTCGAGATACCACGCAACATTATCAAGGCCGTGGCGAACAAATTTGTCGACATGCCGTCCGCGACAATCCGCGAAACGACATTCTGTTGCGGTGGCGGTGGCGGCGTGCTCACAGATGATCTGATCGAGCTACGTGTCAAAGGCGCCTTCCCGCGCATGGAGGCGTTGCAGCACGTCGTCGAAAACAACGGCGTCAACTTCATGGCCACCATCTGCGCCATTTGCAAAGCGCAGTTCAGCAAAGTATTGCCCTATTACGGTTTCAACATGCGACTGGTGGGAGGAGTACACCAGTTGGTCAGCACTGCCATCCGCCTCGGCGATGAGCAGTAAATAATCAACACACAAACAACTATTACTACGGAGACGAGACGATGTCAGCGACTACCGAAATCCAAACCGAAAAGTTGACCTTTCGCAAGTACAAAGAGGGCGAACCGCAGAAATTCAAGCGCCTACAAGATCAGATTTTCCAGGCCAGCTGGACGCACAAGTGCCCGACCTACATCCAGTCCACGCCCCCCTGCCAGGGTTCCTGCCCGTCCGGCGAGGATATCCGCGGCTACCTGAACATTGTGCGCGGCATCGAGAAGCCCCCGGTCGGCGCTGATGGCAAACCCGTCATGCCCATGCAGGAATATGCCTGGCGCCGCCTGACCGAGGCTAACCCGCTGCCTGCTGTGATGGGTCGCGTCTGCCCGGCTCCGTGCGAAACCGGCTGCAACCGCAACATGGTTGAAGACCACGTCGGCATCAATTCAGTCGAGCACTTCCTCGGCGAGTACGCGATTGCAAACAACCTTCAGTTCAAGAAGCCCGAGAAGCTCACTGGCAAGAAGGTCGCCGTGCTCGGCGGCGGTCCCGCCGGCCTGTCGGTCGCGTATCAACTGGCGCTCAAGGGGCACTCCGTCACGATTTTTGATGACCACGAGTTCCTCGGTGGCATGATGCGCTACGGCATTCCGGGTTACCGCACGCCGCGTGACGTCCTCGATGCCGAGATCCAGCGCATCCTGAATCTGGGTGTCGAAGTGAAGCTTAAGTGCCGCGTTGGTACCGACATCTCCATGGATCAAATCAACAAGGATTTCGATGCCGTATTTCTCGGTTTGGGCGCCCAGGGTGGCCGTCCGCTGCCGATCGAAGGCACCGAGAACGTCAGTAACGTCGTGACCGCGACCTCATTCCTCAAGGCCTTCAACGACGGCCGCCTCAAGCATGTCGGCAAGCGTGTCGTCGTTGTGGGCGGTGGCGATACCTCGATCGACGTGGCGACCGTCGCCCGGCGTCTTGGCCACATCACCACTTCCAAACCAACTGACTGGGAAGGTGCGATCGCCGGCCAGATGGCTCAGGACGTCGCCGACATTTCCATGCGCCAAGGCGCCGACGTGATTCTGACCTCGGTCTTCCCGGTAGACAAGATGATGGCCAGCAAGCCGGAAATCGACCATGCCCAGGCTGAAGGCATCGACATCATGGGCGGCTGGATGCCCGTCGCCGTAATCAAGGACGCCAACAACCGCGCCACCGCGCTGCGCGTCTGCCAGTGCGAAGCCAAGATGGTTGGTGGCAAACTGGAGATCAAGAAGGTCGAAGGCAGTGAAAAAGACCTGCCGGCCGACCTTATCGTTTCCGCCATTGGCCAAGCCATTGACTTCACTGGCCTGGAAGAGTTCAACAACGGCAAGGGCACCATCACTACCGACAAGGCCTACGCGGTTCAAGGCAAGAAGGGCACCTATGCCGGTGGGGACGTTATCCGTCCGCACTTACTGACCACTGCCATCGGCCACGGCGCCATAGCCGCTGACGGCATTGATCAGTTCCTGCTTGGTGTCGAAGCGGGTCGTCGTCCGAAGATCGATGTGCATGTCTTCGACCTGATGCGCAAACTGATCGAAAAAGGTACGCCCGTCGGCGAAATCGACGAGCCGCTGCGTGGCACCGATTCAAGCAAGGGCGCGGTGCATAACTACGATAACCGCTCCGACCGCTACGTCATCGCGCACGAAGAATTGTTCCTCGGTCACTTCCAATACACACCGCGCAACAAGCGTCACATCACGCACCTCAACAAGGAGTCCGCACTGGGCAACTTTGAGGAGCGTCTTGATCCCCTTGATGACAAGCAGGCCGTCGCCGAGGCTAAGCGCTGCATGAGCTGCGGTCTGTGTTTCGAGTGCGACAACTGCGTCGTTTATTGCCCGCAGACCGCCGTCTACAAAGTGAAGAAAACCGAGGCGACCACTGGCCGCTATGTCGCGACGGACTACGACAAGTGCATCGGCTGCCATATCTGCCGCGATGTCTGCCCAACCGGCTACATCCAGATGGGTCTTGGCGAGTAATGTGAAAACAGGGGTGAGAAGTATGGCTCTCATGAAACGGGCACTCGTCGGTTTTGCGGCAGTCCTGCTGCTTGCCCCCGGCGTCTCTATCGCCGGTGCAGCCAAGCCGGTGATCACGATCGAAAATCCGGGCGAGTGCATTGCGCCGGCTGAGGAAATGCGGCGCAATCACATGGAAATGCTTAAACACCAGCGTGACCGCACGATGCGTCAAGGCATCCGTGGCGAAAAAGCCAGTCTCAACGAATGCATCAATTGCCACGCCAGCAAGACAACCGGATCAGTAACCGGCAAAGGTGGCTTTTGCGAAAGCTGCCATACTTATGCGGCTGTCAATCTCGAATGCTGGGATTGCCATCAACCCAAGGCTGGGAAAAAGCACGCGGAAGCCGCGGGAGTGAAACCATGAACCAACCAGAGGACAAATCCCGGCGTAGCTTTATCGGCGCTGCAGCCGTTGGCGTAGCTGGGCTGGGAACCATTGCGCTGGCACCTGGCCTGCACTTGGTCGAGGTTTCCCAAGCCAATCCAACGAGTGCTCCGAGTCAAGGCGCCTCCAGTAAAGTACGCTGGGGCATGCTGATCGATACCACCAAGTGCGCTACGGGTTGCGACGTCTGCGTCAAAGCCTGTGCCACGGAAAACGGCATCAACGAAACGCTCAAGGATGCACGCCAGGGTTCGCAGTGGATTCGCAAAATCGACCTGAAAGACCCTAAAGCCGACCACATGCACTCGCTGCCGATGATGTGCCAGCACTGTGCTGAACCCCCATGCGTCGACGTCTGTCCGACCGGGGCTTCATTCAAGCGCGCCGACGGCATCGTGCTGGTCGACCGACACACCTGCATCGGTTGCCGCTATTGCATGATGGCTTGCCCCTACAAAGCACGCTCGTTCGTGCATCAACCGCTCACCGAGCAAAATCCCGAAGTACCACGCGGCCTTGGCTGCGTTGAGTCCTGCACCTTCTGCGTCCACCGCGTCGACAAGGGCATGAAACCCGCCTGCGTAGAAAGTTGTCCTGAAGGGGCATTGACTTTCGGCGACCTCAACGACAAAAACAGTGAAATTGCCCAGCGCATCGCGCGCGAATCCTCCACACAGGTCAGGGCTGATCTCAAGCTCAATCTTGGCGTGCGTTATCAGGGAATTTGACAGTCATGCGAACCGAACAGGACATCCGGAACACCCGCGAGCACGAGACACTTTTCTACGCACTCACGATGCTTGGCGGTCTCGTCACCGTCGCCGGCCTTGCTGCTGCACTTTATATGGAGCATGCCGGCCACGTCGTCACCGGCATGAACAACCAGGTGGTCTGGGGTCTGCCGCACGTATTCGCGATATTTTTGATTGTCGCCGCCTCGGGCGTCCTCAACGTCGCCTCGATCGGCTCGGTGTTCGGCAAAGTCATGTACAAGGCACGCGCTCCGCTCTCTGGAATGCTGGCATTGGCCATGCTTGCTGCGGGTCTAGCAATCATCATGCTCGACCTCGGCCGTGCCGACCGCCTGATTGTCGCCATGACACATTTCAACCCAACCTCGGTGTTTGGCTGGAACGTCATTCTGTATCCGGGCTTTTTTGCCATCGTTGGCATTTATCTCTGGACATTGATGGATCGCCAGATGAACCCCTATTACAAGGCCGCCGGCTTTGCCGCTTTCATCTGGCGCCTGTTGCTGACCACGGGTACCGGTTCGATTTTCGGCTTTCTCGTCGCCCGTCAGGCCTACAATTCTGCGGTACTTGCGCCGATGTTCATCATCCTGTCATTCGCCTGGGGACTCGCGGTATTCATGGTCGTGCAGTGGATCATGTTCTCCTGGAATGAGGTCAGCCTTAATCCGGCGATTCGCACCCGCATGAAGAACCTCCTGGGCACCTTCATCGCCGCCGCGTTCTATTTCGTGATGATCTATCATCTGACCAATCTCTATTTCGCCAAGCAGGCGGCTTTTGAGCATTTCATCCTGGTCAGTGGCGGCATATTCCCAATACTTTTCTGGGGTGGTTACGTCATCCTCGGCACCCTGATACCTCTCATCCTCATCTACCATCCGGGACTTTCCCAGCAAAAAGGATCGATCTGTCTGGCGGCGGAACTGGTACTGATAGGAGCCATCTGCCTGCTCTACGTCTTCATTATCGGCGGGCAAGTCTTCCCGCTCGACATGTTCCCCGGCATGATCGTCTCCAGCAGCTTCTACGATGGGTTGATCGACAGCTACATACCGAGCACTCCTGAAATTCTCCTCGGCCTCGGTGGCTTTGGCATCGCTTTTACCGCCATCACGGTCGGCGTGCGTGTATTCAAATTCATGCCCGAAGACGACGTCACCGCCCTGGATTCAACCGGGCACATGCTCGACTGAACCCCGCCACGGCGGAGCGCGAAGGCGTTCCCATATGCATCGTTTTCTCGTCTCCGCCGCCCACAAATCCTCTGGCAAGACCACCCTGAGCATCGGGTTGGCGGCGGCTTTGCGGCAACGTGGCCTGACGGTGCAGCCCTTCAAGAAAGGCCCGGATTACATCGACCCGCTGTGGCTCGGCCTGGCCGCCGGGCGACCCTGCCACAATCTTGATTTCTTCCTCTCGTCGCATGGGGAAATCCGCGCACAATTCAGCCAGGGTCATGCTGCCGATGTCTGCCTGATCGAAGGGAATAAAGGGCTTTACGACGGCCTCGCGCTCGATGGCGCCAACAGCAATGCCGCCCTCGCCCGCCTGCTTGGCCTGCCTGTCATCCTCGTGCTTGACGCCCGCGGCATGACGCGCGGCGTCGCCCCGCTGATTCTCGGCTACCAGGCATTCGAACGCGACATCCACATCGCCGGTGTCATCCTCAACCGACTGGGTGGCCGGCGCCATGAAGAAAAACTGCGCGCCGTCATCGAGCATTACACCGATGTACCAGTACTCGGCGCCGTTCAGGAAGATGCGCAACTCGCCCTGGTCGAGCGTCACCTCGGTCTGATGCCGGCTAATGAAGCAGCGGGTGCCGGGCAGCTGATCGCGGATATTGCCGAGCGCGTCACACGCCAGGTAGACCTCGACCGCCTGCTGGCCCTGACGGTAACAAGCACTCCGCTCCCGACGCCACCGGTTCCTGGCGAATTCACCGGAGACAAAGTGCGGATTGCCATTGCCACAGATGCCGCCTTCGGTTTTTACTACACCGATGATCTGGATGGTCTCGCCGCTGCGGGGGCTGAACTGATCGCCTTCGACACGATGAAGGACGCCAGTTTGCCCCCCTGCGATGCGCTTTTCATTGGCGGCGGCTTCCCCGAATCCTTCCTCGAAGCACTCGCTGCCAACACCCCGTTGCGGGAAGAAATTCGTCTTGCCATCGAACGTGGCCTGCCCACCTATGCCGAGTGCGGCGGGCTCATGTATCTGGCCAACGACATCACCTGGCATGGCCAGACGCAGCCCATGGTAGGCGTCATCGATGGCAGCATTCTCATGCACAAGAAACCTGTCGGCAGAGGCTACGTCATACTCGAGCCCACAGCTAGGCATCCCTGGCGCATGGAGGCCGACACCGACGTTGAGGGCATGCGCCGTCCTGCCAGCGCCGACTTTCCAACGGCTGTGCATGCCCACGAATTCCACTATTCGGAAATTTGTGGCCTGCCGGCAGACACCCGCTATGCCTACAAGGTCAAACGTGGTCACGGCGTCGATGGCCATCAAGATGGCATCATCGTCCACAACCTGCTGGCCTCCTACACCCATTTGCGTGGTACCGCCGGCTGCGACTGGCCAACACGCTTTGTTCAATTTATCCGCGCTTGCCGCGCGAACCGTCCCACTCAGGAGATTGTGCAATGTTCAACCTGACCCAAAATGCTGCCGAGCAAATCCTTCGTGCTGCCGCCGAGCAGCAGGATGCCGAACAAGAGTTACCCTGCCTGCGCATCGCCGCCAAGGTCGAGGGCGGTGAGATAATCTATGGCATGGGCTTCGACGACCAACGCGAAAACGATGTGGTGATCGAGACTGCGGGGGTGACCCTGCTCATCGCGCCGCGCAGCCAGGAATATCTCGAGGGTGCAACCCTTGATTTCGTCGAATTGCGTCCCGGCGAATTCCAGTACATCTTCACCAATCCCAACGAACCCGTGCCCGCAAGCGGTGGCTGCGCCAGCCAATCGAAAGGCTGCGGTTCTTGCGGTGGCGGCAGCACCGGAGGGTGTAGCTGAGATGACACCCCTGCCCCCCGATTTCCCGAACCGCGGACCGGCGGCGCCCGGCACGGTCTATCTCGTTGGCGCCGGTCCAGGCGATCCCGAACTTCTGACCCTGCGCGCCCTGCGCATCATCGGCGAGGCGGATGTCCTGGTTTTTGATCATCTGGTTTCCGATGCGATCCTCAGCCTGGTAAAACCCGACGCCGAGCGGATTTACGCCGGCAAGGAACGCGGCAATCACGCCGTGCCGCAGGAAGATCTGAATCTAATGCTGGTGCGCCTCGCCAGGCAAAACCTGCGCGTGGTGCGGCTCAAGGGTGGCGATCCATACACCTTCGGTCGCGGCGGCGAAGAAGTCGAAACCCTCAAAGAACACGGCGTCCCCTTCGAGGTCGTGCCCGGCATCACCGCCGCTGCCGGCGTGGCTGCGTTTGCCGGCATCCCGCTGACGCATCGCAACTACGCACAGGCCTGCGTCTTCGTTACCGGCCATCTCAAGGATGGCAGCATGAACCTCGATTGGCCAGGCCTCGCGCGCCGTCGCCAGACCGTGATCATCTACATGGGGCTGCACGGGCTCGCCCACCTGTGCGAGCAACTCATCGCGCATGGCCTGCCTGCCGATTGGCCGGCCGCCATCGTGCAACAGGGCACCACACCCAACCAGCGCACCGTCACCGGCACCCTCGCGACCCTACCCGACCTTGCCACGGTAGCCGGACTGAAGCCACCCACGCTCATCATCGTCGGTGAAGTGGTCAGGCTCAAAGACAAGCTGAGCTGGTTTCCCGAAATTACCGCATAAGCATTAGCAGCCCCGCCAGCGCCTATATTACGGAAACATGACAAGGGTCTGCATCCCGGGCAGATTCTGTGGCATAGTTATAGCCAATTCGATGACCGTATTAACCTTTTGTATCAGCCGCAATGGCCACTCAAGACAGTGAAGCGCAATTTGTTGAAATAAATGACCTGCGGGTCGGCATGTTCATTTACCTCGACCTGGGCTGGATGAAGCACCCCTTCACCCTCAACAGCTTCAAGATCACATCGCGCGACCAGATCGAAACGCTCCTCCAATTGGGCATCAACCGCATCCGCTGGTCGCCCGGGAAAAGCGATCCCGAACCGGAGCCCGTCGCAGAACCGACGAAAACCGATGCAGCTGCCGACACAAAAGTCGGCACTAACGGGACGGCGGCGGCACGCGAAGCCTTGGCTGCCGCCATGGCCGCCGATGCCGAAATCCGCCAGCAAAGGCGTGAGCGCCTGAATGACCAGCGCGAAAGTCTCGAGGCCTGCGAGCGCCAATTCACTTCGGCAACACGCTCCTACCGCCAGGTGATCGATCTCGTGAGGACACAACCCGAAGTCGCCCGCATGCAAACCGATCAAGTCATCGACAGCATGGTCGGCAAGATGCTCGAGCAGGAGGAATCAGCGATCCGGCTGCTGTCGGAAAATGCCGGCGAAAAAGCGTCACTGCACTCGCTCAACGTCACGGTGATCTCGTTGCTGCTCGGCAAGGCGATGGGGCTGGATGCTGATGCTCTCAAGTCATTAGGCGCCGGCGCCCTGCTGCACGACATCGGCAAGATCGAATTACCCGAGCGCCTGCGCTGGTCCGACACACAATACAACAACGCCGAACGCAAGCTTTACCAGGAGCATGTCGCCAAGGGCATCATGCTCGGCAATGCCATGCGCTTGTCTGCAGGCGCACTCGCCATCATCGCCCATCATCATGAACTGATCGACGGACGGGGCTTCCCGCGCCAACTGGCCAATGACAAGATCTCCCCCTTGGCACGCATCGTCGCCCTGGTCAATCACTACGATAATCTGTGCAACCCCGCCAACCCGGCAATGGCGATCACGCCCCACGAGGCCCTGTCGCAGATCTTCGCCCAGATGAAGCGTCAATTCGACGCGGCGGTAATGACCGCGTTCATTCGCATGATGGGCGTCTATCCACCGGGATCGGTCGTCGAACTCAGCGACGGACGTCTCGCCCTCGTTGCATCGGTCAATTCCTCGCGGCCGCTGAAACCCCGCATCGTCATCTTTGAGCCGCGCGTACCGCGCGAGGAAGCGCTGCTCGAAGATCTCGAGCATTCGCCCGACCTGGGCATTCGCCGCAGCCTGAAGCCTCTGCAGTTGCCCAAGGCGGCTTTCGACTATCTGTCGCCACGCCAGCGCATTTGCTACTTCTTCGAACGGGCGCGCTCTTTATGTACAGACAGCGAAATGTCATCATGAACGTGGCAAGCTGGCAACCGCTCATCGAGGGCATGATCGAGGCCGTGTGGATCGTCGATTCCATCGAATTGCGCGTTCTCGCTGTTAACCGCATGGCCGCAGAGTTGCTTGGCGTCCCGGCAGAACAACTGGTGGGCAAGCCTGTCGTCGATCTGGCGTCCACCCCCGAAGATGTCTACTTCTGGGAGGATGTCGCCGCCGGCCTATCCGACCAGATTCTTTCCGAGACACTGCTGGTGCGTAAAGACGGTAGCGCGCTGCCGATCGAACGCCGTGTCAGCCGCATCGCACTAACAGACGCAAGCACGGTTTTTATCGTCGGCATCCGCGACCTCAGCGAGGCAAGGCGCGCCGAAAGCGAACTCGAAAAGCTGGTAGCAGAACTGCGCGCCACGCTGGAATCCACCGCCGACGGCATCCTGGTGACCGATTTCGATGGTGCCATTCGCGGCTATAACCAACGCTTCGCAGAGTTGTGGGACCTGCCGCAGGCGCTGATGACCGAGCGTGATGATGCGTCGATTTATGTCTGGATGGCGCGCAACGTCGCCGACGTCGAACAGTATGCCGCACGCCTGGTTACCATCGGCAATACGCCGCTACTGGAAGCCAGCGATATCCTGAGGTTGCGCTCGGGCTTGATTCTCGAACGTGTCACGCTGCCGCAATATGCCCGTGGTCGGCCGATCGGTCGCGTTTTTTCCTACCGCGACATCACGCGCAAACTGGCGGATGATGCCCGTCTAAAACTGGCCGCCACGGTGTTCGAAGCCAGCCTCGACGCCATATTTGTCACCGATGCCGATTTCATCCTGATCGCCACCAACCCGGGCTGTGAACGTTTGTCCGGGTACCCGCGCGAGGAACTCGTCGGAATATCTTCCAGCGAACTGCTCAACGGCGGTGAGAGGGAGCGGTTTCTCGAGGTCGTCACGGCACAGGTAGCTGACCAGGGTTACTGGGAAGGCGAGGCCTTCTACTACAACCGCGCAGGCCAAGGCCTGCCCTGCCTGGCTTCGATGGTGCGCGTTGCCGACGAAGCGGGCCAGCCCCAGCATTACATTGGGTTTTTCAAGGATCTGAGCGAAACTGTCATTGCCCGCAAGCGCATTGAGGAACTGGCGTATACCGATTTACTAACGGGTCTGCCGAACCGCCTGATGCTGACCGAGCGCATCGAGTTTGCCATCAGTCTCGCCGACCGTGACCAGAGCGGCTTCGCGGTGCTTTTCCTCGACCTCGACCGTTTCAAGCACATCAATGACTCGCTCGGCCACCAGTTCGGCGACCGGGTTCTGATTGAAGTGGCCGAGCGCATCAAGGACTGCCTGCGCCAAGTCGACACCGCTGCACGGCTGGGCGGTGACGAATTTCTCGTGCTGCTGCACAATGTCGACACGCGGGGAGCGGAGATTTCCGCAGGGCGCATCCTCGAACGCCTGACGGAACCCTTCAAGCTCGACGATCTTTCATTCACCGTAACCTGCAGTATCGGTATCGCGCTGTTTCCCGAGGACGGGCGCACGATGGACGACCTGATCAAGAATGCCGACGCCGCGATGTACCACGTCAAGGAGCGGGGTCGCGCCGCCTTCCGCTTCTATCAGCGCCAGATGAACGTCGGCCTGCTGTCGCGCATGAAGCTCGACCACGCGATGCGCCAAGCCTTGGCCAACCAGGATGCCGGCGCGGGTTTTCGCCTGCATTACCAGCCGCAAATCGATCTCGCCAACAACACGATCTTCGGTGCCGAAGCCCTGCTGCGCTGGCGCGATCCGGACATGGGAGAAATCGCGCCAGCGCAATTCATCCCCATCGCCGAGGAGTCCGGCCTGATCGTGAATATCGGCAACTGGGTCCTGCGCGAAGCGATCCGCCAGTGTGCCAGCTGGAATGCAAAGGGACTATCGATCGTCATCGCCGTCAACGTTTCCGCCCTGCAATTTCAGCAGAGCGACTTCGTCGCGGGCATCGCGGCACTGCTGCAGGAACACGCGCTGCCGCCACACCGTCTCGAACTCGAGCTCACCGAATCGATCCTCATCCAGGATGTCGACGAGACGCTGAAGCGGCTCGAAGCCCTCGCCCGGCTCGGCGTGCAACTGGCCATCGACGATTTCGGCACGGGTTATTCGAGCCTCGCCTATCTGAAACGTTTCCCGATCCACAAGCTCAAGATCGACCGTTCTTTCATCAACGATCTACCTGCCGATGACAGCGATACGGCGATCGTCGGCGCCATCATCAGCATGGCGGGAGCATTGGGCTTGCGCGTCATCGCCGAAGGGGTGGAAACCGATGAGCAACGCGTCTTTCTCATCTCTGCCGGCTGCAACGAATACCAGGGTTTCCTCTGCGCCCCGGCGCTCGACCCGACCGCCTTCGAGGAACTCGCCATCACGATCGGGCTCGCTCATCAACCGGGCGAATTCACCTTGACCGCCTCGCCCGGCAATTAAACCTGAGTTGCGCTGATCAGTCGCTGCGCCACCCACGCCTGACCGAGCGACAGACCGCCGTCATTGGGCGGCAAGTTGCGCGCTTCGAGAAAACGCAAACCCCGCGCCGGCAAACCGCTCCGCAAACTCCCGGCCAGACGTCGATTGAGCAGGCATCCGCCGGCAGCGGCCACGGTCGTGATACCGCTTTGCCGCGCTGCTGCCTCCACCCAGGCCAGCAGCGCCGCCGCCAGCGTGTCATGAAAGAGCGCGGCAAATCGCGCACACTCCGCCACCGGAGCATCGGCCAGAGCGGACAGCAGCGGCCGCATGTCCAGCGTACCATCGGCAGAGATACGCCAACCTTCCTGCAAGGGCGCAACCGGGCCATGTTGCACCGCCAACCCTTCGAGCAGCATGGCGGCCTGCCCTTCAAAACTCGCCCGCTGGCGCACTTCCAGCAGGCCGGCTGCGGCATCGAACAGGCGGCCAGCGCTCGATGTTAGCGGGCAGTTGAGCCCCCGCGCCAGCATCGTGGCGACGGTTGCCGCCGCCGGCTCAGGGGAAAATCGGGCGACGATCTCGTCGGTGCGCCCCAAGGCATGCAAGGCGGCCGCTGCCATGCGCCAGGGTTCGCGCGCGGCAATGTCTCCACCGGGCAAGGCCAGCGGCTGCAGATGACCCAGCCGTTCGCATTGCCCCCCATCGACACGCAGCAGTTCTCCCCCCCAAGCCCTGCCGTCGCTTCCTAACCCCACGCCGTCGAGTGCCAGGCCGAGTACCGACGTCTCGATGCCATGCTCGGCACACACCGCCGCAATGTGCGCGTGATGGTGCTGGACGCCGAGTAGCGGAGTGCCGCGAGCGGCGGCAAAATCCACGGCAAAGCGCGTCGAATGGAAATCGGGATGCAGGTCATGGGCTACCAGGGCTGGCGCCACTTCGAGAATTTCGAGCAGATGCGCCACGGATTCCTCGAGGAACCCGCAGGACGCCGCATTGTCGAGATCGCCGATGTGCTGCGAAACAAAGGCTTCGTCACCCCGCGTCACGCAGATCGTATTCTTGTACCAGCCACCGAGCGCCAGCACCGGCGGGCCGGCTTGCGCCAGTTTGATGGCGCGGGGAACATAGCCACGCGCACGGCGGACAAAACCCGCCTCCAGCCGCACGCTGTCATCGCAACGGATGACGATGTCGCGATCGTGCAGCAATAAGGCATCGGCAATGCCCGCCAGCCGCATCAGTGCCTCATCGTTGCCGATCACCAGTGGCTCGCCATGCGGGTTGGCGCTGGTCATCACCAGGGCCAATGCTTGTGGTGAATCCTGCCATGCCGTGCCCGCCGGCCGGCCGGCGGCTTCGTGAAACAGCAGATATTGGATCGGTGTCGCCGGCAACAGCAGTCCCAACTCGGCCAGCCCGGGAGCGACGCCCGGCAATAGACTATCGGCTTCCGGACTTTTTTGCGTCAGGACGATCGGGCGCTCGGCACTGGCCAACAATTCAGCGGCGTCGAGAGAAAGATCAACAAAAGTCGGCGCTGACGGGACGGCAGCCACCATCACGGCAAACGGCTTTTCCTCACGCTGTTTGCGCAAGCGCAGTTCGGCAACAGCCGCCCCGTTGCGCGCATCGCAGGCGAGATGGAACCCCCCCAGTCCCTTGATGGCGATGATCTGCCCCGCCTGCAACAAGGCGAGTGTGGCGGCAATCGGGTCGCCGGCCAGCGGCTGCCCCTGCGCATTGACCAGTTGCAGTTGCGGCCCGCAGGCCGGGCAACAGGTCGTCTCGGCATGAAAACGGCGGTCGGCGGGATCGGTATATTCGCGCTGGCACGCCGGACATAGCGGGAACGGCGCCAAACTGGTTTGCGCGCGGTCATAAGGCAGGTGCCGCGTCACCGTATAGCGCGGCCCGCAATGGGTGCAGGTGATGAAGCCGTGCCGCCAGCGCCGACTTTCTGGATCAAATAGCTCGGCAAGGCAGGCAGCGCAGGGAGCCGTGTCGTGTCCGATAGCCGTGCTGACTTTGCCGCCACCACTTTCCACAATCCGGAAATCGGCCTGTGCGCCGGACTCAACCAGCGCAATTGTCACCGCATCGACCCGCGCCAGTGGCGGTGCATCCTCGCGCAGGCGTCGCTCGAGTTCACGCAGTTGCCCGGAATCGCCCGCCGCGTGAATCTCGACGCCCGCCGCGTCGTTTTTCACCCAGCCGGTGAGTTCAAGCTCCCGCGCCAACCGCCAGACGAAGGGGCGGAAACCAACGCCCTGCACAACACCTGTGACGCGGATGCGCGCAGCTTCAAACACCTTACGCGACAACCCACTCGGCCGACAACAACTCCGCCTGCTGCAAAACGGTCTCCGCTGCCTTCTCTTGCTTGTCCGGCGGGTAGCCATACTTGCGCAGGATGCGCTTGACCAGAACCCGCAGTTTGGCCCGAACACCTTCCTTCACCGTCCAGTCGATGCTGACGTTGCGCTTCACGTTATCAACCAATTCGCGGGCAATCTTCTTCAGCGTTTCGTCGCCCAGCTCAAGCACGGCGCTGTCGTTGGCTTCAAGCGCATCGTAAAACGCCACCTCGTCATCACTGAGGCCAAGGCTTTCACCCCGCACCTGCGCGGCCTTCATTTCGCGCGCCAACTGGATAAGCTCTTCGATAACCTGTGCGGTTTCGACAGCGCGGTTCTGGTAGGCGCGCATGGCTTTTTCCAACATGTCAGAAAAAGAGCGCGACTGCACCACGTTCTTTTTGGCCCGTACCTTGATCTCCTCGGCGAGCAACTTGCGCAGCATTTCGACGGCCAGATTTTTGTGCGGCATGTCGCGCACGTCGGCAAGAAACTCGTCGGAAAGAATCGAGATGTCGGGTTTCTTCAGGCCCGCCGCGGCAAACAGGTCGATGACACCTTCCGGCGCCACGGCGTTGGCAATGATCTGCCGCACGGCATGGTCGAGCTCGTCGCCACTCTTGCCGGTCGGCGTGCTCTTGGCCAATGCCGCGCGTACCGCCTGAAAAAACGCCACGTCGTCGCGAATCTGGATGGCAGCTTCGTGCGGAACCGCCAAGGCAAACGCCTTCGACAAATCGGTGACGGCCTTCAGAACCCGGTTCTTGCCGTCATTTTGCGAAAGCACGTGCTCCTGCGCCGCCGGCAGGAGAGACAGCTTTGCCGCCGGGGTGCCGGAAGTCCACGCGCCCCAGTCAAAGTCGTGGAACAGATCGCAGCAGACCTCGTACTTCTCCAGCATCGCCGCCACGGCTTCGGCCTGGTCAATCGCCGTTTTGCCAGTGCCGCCGCTTTCGGTGTAAGTCGCCAGCGCATGTTTCAACTGGTCGGCCAGGCCGAGGTAATCCACCACCAAACCGCCGGGCTTGTCCTTGAATACCCGATTGACGCGGGCAATTGCCTGCATCAGGCCATGCCCCCGCATCGGTTTGTCGATGTACATGGTGTGCATGCACGGCGCGTCGAAGCCGGTCAGCCACATGTCGCGCACGATAACGATCTTGAAGGGGTCTTTCGGGTTCTTGATGCGCTTGGCCAGTTCTTCACGGCGCGGCTTGTTGCGGATGTGTCCTTGCCATTCCAGCGGATCGGAGGCCGAGCCAGTCATCACCACCTTGACGGCACCTGCATTGTCGTCGTCCGCATGCCATTCCGGCCGCAGCTTGACGATAGCGTCGTACAAGGCAACGCAGATACGGCGCGACATGCAGACAACCATCGCCTTACCGTCCATGATTTCCAGACGCTGTTCGAAGTGCTCAACCAGATCGCGGGCAATCAGCGCAATGCGCTTCTCGGTGCCAACCAGTGCTTCCAGTTGTGCCCAGCGCGACTTGAGTTTTTCCTTGCGGTCGATTTCCTCGCCTTCGGTGACTTCCTCGAATTCCTCGTCCAGCTTGGGCTTTTCGCCTTCGAGCAAGGCTAGCTTGGCGAGTCGGGATTCGTAATAGATCGGCACCGTCGCGCCATCGAGCACCGCGCGCTGAATGTCGTAGATGCTGACGTAATCGCCAAAGATAGCGCGGGTATTCTTGTCGCCGGTATCGATGGGCGTGCCGGTAAAGCCGATAAAGCTGGCGTTGGGTAGCGCGTCGCGCATGTGGCGCGCGTAACCGTCGATAAAGTCGTACTGGCTGCGGTGCGCCTCGTCGGCAATCACTACAACATTACGGCGGTCCGAAAGCGTCGGGAAGCTATCGCCCCCGGCTTCCGGCAGAAACTTCTGAATCGTCGTGAAGACCACGCCGCCGGACGCCACCTTGAGCAATTCGCGCAGGCTGGTCCGGTCCTTGGCTTGCTGCGGCTTCTGGCGCAGCAATTCGTGACAGCGGGAAAACGTGCCGAAAAGCTGGTCGTCCAGATCATTGCGGTCGGTCAGTATGAGCAGCGTCGGGTTTTCCATGCGGCGTTCGAGCACCACGCGACCCGCATAAAAGGCCATCGTCAGGCTCTTGCCCGAGCCCTGGGTATGCCACACCACGCCAATACGCTTGTCCCCCAACTCCCCGGCGGGTTTGCGCCCGGCCTCATAGACGCCAAGATTCTGCGCTGCCGCGTTTTGCTGCACGGCGCGCAAGGTCTCGGCCAGCGCCGCATTCACCGCATGAAACTGGTGGTAGCCCGCCAGCTTTTTGACGACGGTTTTGCCATCGTCCTCGAACACCACAAAATGCCGCAGCAACAGCAACAGTCGGCGTTTCTCGAACACGCCTTCCATCATCACTTGCAGTTCGGGCATCGAAGCCGGGGCCAGAGTTTCGCCGGCAATGGTTCGCCACGGCATGAAGCGCTCGCGGTCGGCGGTCAGCGTGCCGACGCGGGCTTCCAGACCATCCGAGACGATCAGCAAGGCGTTGGTGAAAAACAGCGAGGCAATCTGCTGCTTGTAGGTCTGCAACTGATTGAAGGCCGACCAGATCGTCGCATTCTCGTCGGCGGCGTTCTTGAGTTCGATGACGGCAACCGGCAGGCCGTTGAGAAAGACCACCACGTCCGGCCGGCGGTTGTGATGATTTTCCACCACGGTGAATTGATTGACCGCCAGCCAGTCGTTGCCAGCAATGTCGTCCCAATCGATAACGCGCACCCGGTCGCCTTTGACCCGGCCGTCGGCGGCGCGGTATTCCACCTCGACGCCTTCCACCAGCATGCGGTGGATGATGCGATTATTCGCCACCAGCGAAACCGCCTCAGGACGAGTCAGTTTGCGGAAGGCATCTTCCAGCGCCTCAGGCGGAATCGCCTTGTTCAACCTGGCCAAGGCTTCACGCAGCCGGCCGGCGAGCACAACATCCGAGAAGGCTTCGCGCTCCGCAGCAGGCTCACCCGGCGCAATATCGCCGCCGCGCAGCGTGGCATAACCGAGCGACTCAAAGTAATTGAACGTCGCTGACTCGATGGTGTCTTCGTTGAACACGATGACCCCCATCACCCCGAAGCCTGCATCTCATCGACAAGTGCCCGAACCTGCTCATACAGCCCCGGCAAATCACGATGAATCGTTTTCCAGACGATTTCCATATCCACCTTGAAATAGCCGTGCGCTACCGCGTTGCGCATTTCATAAGCCGGCACCAGCGGCAATTCCGGATGGGTCTGGGTGAATTCCGGGAAATCCCTCGCGATGTTATTGCTCGCTTCACCAATGATTTCCAGGTTGCGAATCACCGCATCCTGGACCATTGGGTTATTCAGGAATATCAGCTCATCCATGTCGTCCGTATAGCGATCAATGCGCTCGATGGCTTCCAGAATGTGTCCGAGGTAATCCGCCAGGCGTTGCTTGTCGCGGGTCATACCGGCACCGCCTCTGCAAGTACGGTGGCGCGGAACTTCTCGGGCAGCGCCTTTGGCGTCAGTACATCAACGGGAACACCCAGCAGTTGCAGCAACTCGTGACGAATCGCGCCGATATCGAACAAGGTCGTTTCCGATGTTGGGTCGACGAGGATATCCAGGTCGCTTTCATCCGTGTCGCAACCTTGCGCGACGGAACCGAAGACGCGGGCATTGCGGGCGTGGTGAGATTCCACCACGCGCCGAATGTCCTCCCGATGCGCGGAAAAAGCTAAAGAAGGTCTCATGGCGTTCTCAATAGGCAATCATGGGGTTCGGGTTTGGTCATTACAGCATCTTCTCGATATTGCGCTCGGCTTCGTCAACGCGAATCTCGCCGGCGAGCAGTTTGGGCAGCAGGGTGTCGCGCAGAGTGGCGAGGGTGCGGGATTGTTTTTCGTTTTCGACGACCTGTTCAAACAGAGGGGCTGTGCCCGCCAGAAATTCATCAATCACACTGGCCGAAGGCACCAATATCGGCAAGGAACGGAATACCTTCTTGCTGATCTCCATAAAGGTCGATCCGTTTGCATGGCCCTTGATGGTTTCCATGTTTTCTTGGCACCAGCGCA
>JAABQX010000041.1 GCA_011391215.1 Rhodocyclaceae bacterium | reverse complement strand
GCAGGTTTTCCCGGATCGCCGGCGATTGAAAGCCGGCTCTGGCAGGACGCCGCCGCGCTATTGCCGGCGCACGATGTCGCCACCTACATTCAGGCGCAGATGGACATGGGCGCGACGATCTGTACGCGTAGCAAGCCAAATTGCCTTGCCTGCCCGGTCGCCGAGCTGTGTCTTGCCCGCAAACAAAACCGGGTTGGCGAACTGCCCACACCACGGCAGAAGAGAGCCCTGCCAGAGCGTAATGTTAGTCTGCTGGTGCTGTATTCGGGAGGCCGCGTGTTGCTGGAAATGCGGCCGCCGGCCGGCATCTGGGGCGGGCTGCTGTCCTTGCCAGAGCTGCCGGAAGGCGATGATGCAGCGGCTTATTGTCGGCTACGCTTGGGTGTCAGGCCGGTCGCCGTCTCGCCAGCGCCGACTTTTACCCACAGCTTCACGCATTTCCGGCTGCATATTCAGCCCCTGCTGTGTGCGGTGGATGTGCTGCCGCAGGTGGCGGAACCCAATCTGCGCTGGATCGCTACAGCGGATCTGGCACAGGCGGCATTGCCCGCGCCAATCCGCAAAATACTAAATAAAATTAACGTGAACCTTTGATCAGGCGGTCGTTGATCGGCTGCACCGGGCGGGCGTTGTTGGGATAAAGCCGCGCAAAAATGCCGATTTGCTCTGGCGAGACCGGGATGGGATTCTTGAACACCATCCACAGCACGTTCTCGGTGCAGGGTGGCGTGGTCAGCGAGCCCATGTAGGTGTAATAGTCACGCTTCTCCGGCAGCAATTTTGCGAGATCGATGGTGACCTCGGGTGGCGTGGAGTCCATGCCCACTTCGAGCGGCATGTAGTTCCATAGGGTCTGGATGATGGGGTTCTCCATGCCCTTTTCCAGCGGCACGGCGATCACTGCGAGATTGTTGTCGTAATCCTTATGTACCAGATGGGCGACCATGTCGAACGCCTTGCCATTGATACGTTCCTCGGACGGACGGTGGAAATGGAACTGCACGAGCGGATAGGTGCGCCCCATCACGGTGATGCTGTTGCCTTCGCCTACATCGACCTGCACGGTGTGGCCGTTATCCACGATGCGGAATTCCGTGTTGCGATAATCGAAGCGAATCGGCTCGAGATCAACCTTGATGCCGCCACGGATGTCGATGGGCGACTGGCGCTTGCCGGTTCCGCAGGTCACGTTGCCGTGTAGCTTGCCCCAGTTTTCCGGCGCGCCGAGACCGGCATAGCCCCAATGCACGTGGGAATAGTTAGGCGCGGTAGGCACTTCCTCGACGTAGGCTTTTTGCTTGGGCACAAACTTGCGCGGGCCGGAGGTTGCCAGCATCATCTCGCGTTGCTGGCGGCTGAGTTCTGGTGCCTGAGTCGGGGCATACTTCGGCGCTACGGGCGGTGCATAAGCCTGGGCCGGAGGAGCCGGCGGGACTGATTTCGGCGCCGGGCCGTGACCCGCTGCAGGCTGAGGCGCTGCTGCTGCCGGCGGGGCAGGTGGAGATGCGCCCTTGTAAGGGTCTTCGGCCTTCGATTTGTCGATCAGCGGCATTTCGATGAAACGCGGCTTCTCGCCTGACGCCGCAGCCGGCGCAGGAGCAGGCGCGCGGGCATCGGCGACTTTCATGCTGCGGGGTTGCTCCATACCGGCGGCGCTGACCATTTCCGCATGCATCGCATGCGGGCGCGCGGAATTTTCCGCATTCGCCGCTGCAGCCATGGCAGCGGCACGCGCTGCCGTCTGCTGCATTTCCCCTACCGTGCGTGGCTTGCAAGCTTCGTCAAGTACCCGGGCATCGAGGCTGGTGGCCTGGGTCGCCCTCTGCCATGGCCCGCTCACCTTCTCTGCTTTAACCTCGTGGCCATCGAGCAGGAACACACGCTTTTGCGTGGCAAAACTGCCTTGCGCGCAATCGTAATGATTCAGGGCCTGGACGCTGGTGTAGCGCACCTGGCTTTCGAAATCGAGTACCGGATGATCGAGCGTCAGGCGCGTCCAGGCGGCGGTTTTGCCGCTTTTCAACCGGCTGATGCGGCTTTTGTCGATTTCAACCGTGCTACCCGCCTGGGCCACAACGGTTTGCCACTGCACGGGGACAGTGGCGGCAAGCGTCGGGCCGGCCAGCAAAGCGATTGCCAGGGCCGAAAAGGACAAACGGGCACTTACGGACATGGGATTCCCCTTCTTCTATACGTCTGCGGTGTTACGGCAAGTTCGCCGCGCACTTTAGCCTTTTTTATAGCGTGGTTGCTTTCCCGCGCCGATTCCAGTAGTTTCGTAAGCTTACCAACGGAGCCCTATTGCATGAACGCCCACGATAAATTCATTGCCGCCCAAGCCCAAGTCGATGGCGCGGCCATCCAGCCCCTGCCCAATTCCCGCAAAGTCTATGTGAACGGCTCACGGCCGGACATCCGCGTCCCGATGCGTGAAATTTCCCAGGCTGATACTCCCACCAGCATGGGCGGCGAAATGAACCCGCCGATCTATGTTTACGATTGCTCCGGCCCCTATACCGACCCGACAGCGAGCGTCGACCTGCGCCGCGGCCTTGCCCCGTTGCGCGATGTCTGGATCGAAGAGCGTGGCGACACCGAACGCCTGCCTGAACAATCCTCGACCTACGGCCGCGCCCGCCTGGCCGATCCCGCACTTGCAGAATTGCGCCTGACCCATTTGCGTGAGCCGCGCCGTGCCAGGGCCGGCTGCAATGTCACACAGATGCACTATGCACGTCAGGGCATCGTCACGCCGGAAATGGAATTTGTCGCCATCCGCGAAAACCAGCGTCTCGACAGCCTGTCCGAACTGCTGAAAAGCCAGCACGCCGGCGAGAGCTTCGGCGCCGGCATTCCCAAGCTCATCACCCCGGAATTTGTCCGCGACGAAATCGCCCGCGGCCGCGCCATCATCCCCAACAACATCAACCACCCGGAAGCCGAGCCGATGATCATCGGCCGCAATTTCCTGGTGAAGATCAATTGCAACATCGGCAACTCGCCCATCGTCTCCTCGATTCAGGAAGAAGTCGACAAGATGACCTGGTCGATCCGCTGGGGCGGCGATACCGTGATGGATCTGTCGACCGGCAAGAACATCCACGAGACGCGCGAATGGATCGTGCGCAATTCGCCGGTGCCAATTGGCACGGTGCCGATCTACCAGGCGCTCGAAAAGGTCGACGGCAAGGCCGAAGACCTGACCTGGGAAATCTTCCGCGATACGCTGATTGAGCAGGCCGAGCAAGGCGTCGATTACTTCACCATCCACGCCGGTGTGCTGCTGCGCTATATCCCGATGACTGCCAAACGCATGACGGGCATTGTTTCCCGTGGCGGTTCGATCCTCGCTAAATGGTGCCTCGCGCATCACAAGGAAAATTTCCTCTACACGCACTTCGAAGACATCTGCGCAATCATGAAGGCCTATGACGTTGCCTTCTCGCTGGGCGACGGCTTGCGTCCCGGCTCGATCTACGATGCCAACGACGAAGCCCAGCTCGGCGAACTCGCCACCCTCGGCGAACTGACGCAGATTGCCTGGAAGCATGACGTGCAGGTGATGATCGAAGGCCCCGGCCATGTGCCGATGCACATGATCAAGGAGAACATGGATCTGCAATTGAAGCTGTGCCACGAGGCGCCCTTCTACACGCTCGGCCCGCTGACGACCGACATCGCGCCGGGTTACGACCACATCACCTCTGCGATTGGTGCCGCCATGATCGGCTGGTACGGCACGGCGATGCTCTGTTATGTCACGCCGAAGGAACACCTCGGCCTGCCGGACAAGAATGACGTCAAGGATGGCATCATGGCCTACAAGATCGCAGCCCATGCCGCCGATCTCGCCAAGGGCCATCCGGGGGCGCAGTCACGCGACAACGCCCTCTCGAAGGCGCGTTTTGAGTTTCGCTGGGAAGACCAGTTCAACCTCGGCCTCGACCCCGACAAGGCGCGCGAGTTCCACGATGAAACCATGCCGGCGCAGGGCGCCAAGCTGGCGCACTTCTGCTCGATGTGCGGCCCGCATTTCTGCTCGATGAAGATCTCGCAGGATGTACGCGACTTTGCCGCCAGTCACCACCTCTCCGAACAGGAAGCGCTGGAGAAGGGTATGGAGGAGAAGGCGATCGAGTTCGTCAAACAGGGGAGCGAGGTCTATCGCCGCACCTGAGACAGACAAGACGGCGGCCGAACCGGCGCCGCTCGATCTTGTCGGTAACCTGATCGCGCATTGGGGCAAGACCCGGCGCTGGCGTTCCGTCTATCTGCATTTCTGGCTCGGACGCCTGCTCATCTGGGTAGGCGCTGTGTGCGTCGGTTTGCTCGCCGTGCTGTTTGCCGAATTGTCGGAGGCGGCGGTTGCTGCCTTTCGTTCCATTGCCGAGCGCGCCTGGTGGTGGCCGCTGTTGATCTGTCCCGTTGGCGGTGCGGCCGTTGTCTGGGCGACGCGCCGCTATTTCCCTGGCGCCGAGGGTAGCGGCATTCCGCAGACCATGGCGGAAATCCACCACGACAAGAATTCTCCCGCCGGCTGGCCGCCACTGCTCACCCTGCGCATTGTTTTTGGCAAGATCGCACTGGGCACAGCGGCGCTTTGGGCTGGGTTTTCCACTGGCCGCGAGGGGCCGATGGTGCAGATCGGTGCCGCCGTGATGAACAGTCTGCACGGTCGCTTGCCGCGCCGCTTCAACATTCAGCGCCGCCACCTCATTGTCGCCGGTGGTGCGGCGGGTATTGCCGCCGCCTTCAATACGCCGCTCGCCGGCATCATGTTCGCCATCGAGGAACTGCATCGCGGACTCGAACAGCGCATGAGCGGCCTCTTGATCGTCGCCATCGTACTGGCCGGTATTGTTTCTCGGGCGATTCTGGGCGATGCCACCTACTTTGGTTGGGTCAGCTATACCGGCTTCAAGAGTCCCCTGCAAATTATTTGGGTAGTGATGATCGCCATCGCCTGCGGCCTCGCCGGTGGCGCTTTCGCGCGCCTGATGTTGCTCTCGACCGCCCGTAACGGCCCGTTCTTTTCCGCCTTCCGCAATAGCCATCCGATTCGCTATGCAGCCATCTGCGGCTTGCTGATCGCACTCATTGGCCTGATCGGCGACTACCACAGTTTCGGTACCGGCTATGTCGAGACGCGCAATCTGTTCGAGCGCGATGCCCAGTTGCCCTGGCATTACGGGCTTGACAAGTTCTTCGCCACGCTGATTTCCTACGCGAGCGGCGTGCCCGGCGGCATCTTCGCCCCCTCGCTCGCTATCGGCGCCGGCATCGGCAACAGCCTGGCACCTTTTCTTGTCGATCAGATCAGCGCCGGCACGGTACTGGTGCTCTGTGCCGCCGGCTTTCTCGCCGCCGTCACGCAGGCGCCGATCACCGCCTTCGTCATCGTCATGGAGATGGTCAGCGGCTACGGCATCGTCATCGATTTGATGATCGCCTCGCTACTTGCGTCGGCCGTTTCACGCGGGCTCTGCCCGCCGCTTTACCGGACGTTGGCGCAGCGGATGATGGGGTCATACTCTACCCGCTCGCCACCCGTTCAAGCTTCGCCGTGAATCCCTGTGTGTGAATTCCTCGATAATCAGAAATCGGGCTTGCCTCATTTGCGATAAAGAAAGTACCCACTCCCATTGCGTGACCGGGTCTGCAAAACGGCAGACCAGCCCAGACGGGCAGGTTCATGCAGGGGGGTGCGCGTCAATAGCCAAGCAGGAGATGGCACATCCGCTGAGTTTGTTGCATCGATGGGTACCGGCAGGCGATCGGTATGAAATGCCAGGCGCGGATCAAGATCGCCCTGTCGATAGAGGGCAGTCTCGCGGGGAACGTGTTCATTCAAATACTGGCTAAGGTTGTATAGCGTTATGTCTTGCGGCATGCTCGCATTGAGTATGCCATTGTAGAAGGTCGTAATCAGGACGCCGCTGATAAGGAGACTGGCGAGCGACGGCGTGGCAAGGTAGGCGTCGCGCAGCAGGAACGCGGCGGAGCCCAGCAACAAAAACCCCACGCCGGCTGCCAACCAGGATAAATGCTGCTGCCAGGCAAACGCAGCGCCCAGCAGTGCCGCAGTGAGCAGGAGATTCGTCAGGAGCTGAATCCAGAGAATATAGCCGCGCTCCTTGTATTCATCCAGTCTGGCAAGGTATCGAGCGATGATCAACGCGGCCGGTGTCATCAGCGGCAGCAGGTAGGCTGCCTTGCGGCTTGACATAAGCATCAGAAAAAACAAGCCGGTCAGTAACCACAAAACCAGTCGATCACGCTGGAAAATACTGCGTACCAGTCCTGCCACAAAAGGCAACATCAGTGGGCTGACAGCCATCAATAGCGCTGGCAGATAGAACCAGCGCCCCCGTAGCTCTTCGACTTCCCCGGTGATTCGCCCAAGGACTTCAAAGCGCCAGATGGCGTATGCGTCAGGCAATTGCTGCATTACCAGCAGTGCCCAAGCCAGGATCGGAAAAAGGCTCAGCAACACGCCGAGGGCATGCCAACGCCAGGCCCAACGAATAGTTTCGGTAGCCTTGGGTCGAACAAAGATGGCGCCAATGCCGATAAAGGCCAAAGCGATCGGGCCTTTGGCAAGCAGCGCCAGAGCAATGAACAGATAAGCCAGAAATAGGTAGATTGCCCGGGTCTTGCCACTGGAACGAAAAGCCCAGGCAAACCCGGCGATTGCCGCAGCCACCAGCGCCGCCAGGTACGGATCGGTGGTTGCCTTGCTGAATTCGGTATTGAATAAAAGGAAACTCGCCATGACCGGCAGCACGAGCAGGGCGGTGCGGCGATTGAACATGGCGCGGGCGATCAGCCAGGTGGATGCCAGCATGACCAGGCCCAGGAGTGTGACCACGAAACGCGCCGCAGCCAGGGTGGGTTCCCCGGCTGCCTTGAAAGCCAGGGCGGAAACCCAGTAAGGCAGCGGGGGTTTCTGCAAGCGCACCTCTCCGGAGAAATGGGGAACAATCCAGTTGTCGAGTTCCAGCATTTCCCGCCCGGTTTCCAGTACCCGGGATTCGTGTATTCCGTTGAGCACGGTCGCGTTCAGGTGCACGGCCAGGCTCAACGTTGCCAGGACGAGCGCTAGTACCACGAACAGCGTGTGGTAATGGTTATGGTCGATTCTTGAAAGCATCAAGCAGGTCTTGCCAGTTTTTGATGGAGGAGAAAACCAGAAGCTTTTCCGGGGTGCGGGTTGCACAGAGGGTAAGCCCGACATTCGGCACCAATGCAGCACCCGCGATGAAAGGATAGGAGACCGGCCGCCAACCCTTGCCGACTACATTGCCCTGCGCATCGAGCATCATGAGACCATTTTCTCGCGATACCAGCAACAATTCGCCCTGGCCCCCCGCAATCACGCTGCTGACCGATTGAGAACCCAGCAGCAAAGTGCGCTCTTGCTTGTCAAAATTTACGTCAAGGAAGACCAACGCAGGAGGATGTTCGTTAGCCGATACCAAATGCTGCGAACTCATGGTCAGAGTGCTACATTCGGGCCCGAAAACCACCCCGGAAATTCCCGGTAAATCATCGAGATCGATGATCCGGTCGGGTTTCAGAATGCTCAATCCTCGCTCCACGCCAAGATAGCCAGCCACAGCTGCCATGGCAATCAGGAGCGGAATGAGCAACCGCAATAGCAATATAAGTACAGGCTTGGACATGTCGAGCGATTTTAGCCGTGGAAGCCGGCCAATCCCGCAATGACTGGCAGCTTCCTTATAATGGAGCCCTGTCTCGTGCAATGTCGTGCAATGCGCGCGCTGTCCTGGTGTAGGCGGCAGTGGTGCCTGACCAGCCGCAGACAACGCCGTCCCGCCAGCGCCGACTTTTAATCTCTTCTATCATTTCCGGACATGACAACCCCAGACTCCACGCCGCATTACGAATTCTCCGAGAAATACGATCCCGATCACGCCCGAAAGTATTTCGAAAAGCATGGCACCGGCTTCTGGCGGCGCCTATCTACCTGGCGCGAAGTTGGCATGGCGCGCAAGGCACTGGAGCTCGCCGGCAATCCCAAGACCGTGTTCGACCTGCCCTGCGGCACAGGACGTTTCTGGCCTATGCTGGCCGAGCAGAAGGATCGCAAGATCTATGTCGGCGACAACAGCCAGTCGATGATCGATGCCGGCCTGCAGATGCGGCCGCGTGACGTGGTGGCGCGTATCGAGAAGTCTTTCCAATGTTCGGCTTTCGCCACCGGCCTGCCGGACAGTTTTGTCGAGTGCGTCTTCAGCATTCGTCTCATGCACCATATCGAGAAGAGCACTGACCGCGTGCTGATGCTGAAAGAGTTCCGCCGCATTAGTTCCGACACCATCATCATCTCGCTGTGGGTGGATGGCAACTTCAAGGCCTGGCGCCATGAAATCAACGAGGCGCGCAAGGAAAAAGTACGTGGCAAGAACTTTCCGCGCGACCGCTTCGTCTTTAAACAGCGCGAGATCGAGGCGGATTTCGCTGCCGCCGGACTGGAAATCGTCGGCCACACCGATTTCGTCAAATACTGGGAAAAGTGGCGCGCCTATGTGTTGCGCGTTAACAAGAACGGATGAAAGACTACCTGAACGAACGCTGGCGCCCGATCCTCGCGCATAACGGCCTGAGCGATTTCAGTGCACTCTGGCAACACAAGGCTGACTGGTTTGAAGAGCCCAACCACCGGCGCGGCGGTTGGAGCGGCGTGTCGCGCTGCGAACTTTCCCTGCCTGAAGGCGGCAAGTGCGCGATATTCCTCAAGCGGCAGGAAAACCACCGGGCACGCATCTGGACCCATCCGGTGCGCGGCGCGCCCACCTTCCTGCGTGAGTTCAACTACATCATGCATTACCGCAGTTGTGGCGTCCCAACCTTGGAACCGGTGTATTTCGGCATGCATAAGGAGGGCAAGGATCATCGTGCCATCCTGATCACGGAGGAACTGACCGGCTTTGTCTCGATGGAGGATCGCGTCCAGGATTGGCTCAAAAACGGCGCTCCTCCACGCAAGGAGCGGTTACGCCACCTCGAGGCCGTCGCCACCCTACTGCGCAAGATGCACGATCATGGCATCCAGCACAATTGCTTCTTCCCGAAGCATGTATTCACGCGCATGGATTCTGCTGGTGACGTCGAGGCGCGCGTGATTGATCTTGAGAAATCGCGTTGGCGGCCTTCACGCACAATCTGTGCGATTCGCGACCTCTATACGCTGAACCATCATTCTCTATGTTGGAGTACTAGTGACAGGCTTTGGTTCTTCAAATCCTATCTCCAGACTAACCGTTTGACGTCCTATGCCAAGTGGCTCTGGCGTACCATCGAGAAACGTTCCGTCAGAAAAAATCGTGTCACGCGCCCAGTTGTACAGTTGCGTGTGAAGTTCAGTTAGCGCACGTCAAGGTTAATTTTGGCGTGCAACTGGCCTTCACTCTTTTCAAGTATTTTCCCTTCGGCGGGCTTCAGCGCACTTTCCTCCGTGTAGCCCTGACTTGCCAAAGCCGGGGACATGGCATTCGCGTTTACGCCTTGTCTTGGCAGGGAGAAGTGCCGCCAGGTTTCGAAGTCATCCTCGTGCCGGTAAAGGCCATGAGCAATCACCGCCGCTACGAAAGATTTGCCGCCTGGGTTCAGCGCGATCTGGCCAGCCGGCCGGCAGACCGTGTGATTGGTTTCAACAAAATGCCTGGCCTGGATGTCTACTACGCGGCTGATCCCTGCTACGAAGACAAAGCCCGCACGCTTCGTAACCCTTTCTACCGGCTAACAGGGCGATACCGTCATTTCGCCGCCTTCGAACGCGCGGTATTCGGCCCGGACAGTCATGCCGAGGTTATGTTGATCGCGCTGCTGCAACAAGCGCTATTCATGAAGTATTACGGCACTCCGGCCGAGCGTTTTCATCTGCTTCCCCCAGGTATTTCACCAGACCGGCGCGCGCCGCCAAATGCAGCGCAGATTCGTGCCGAATTCCGCCGCGAATTCGGGTTGACTGAAACAGATCTGCTGCTGGTGCAGATCGGCTCCGGTTTCAAGACCAAGGGTCTGGATCGCAGCTTGCGTGCGGTGGCTAATTTACCGGCGGAACTTAAGCGCCGGACACGCCTGATCGCCATCGGCCAGGACGAGCCGCGCCCGTTTGAGCGGCAGATACGTGCGCTTGGCTTGGCCGGTCAAGTCAGCATCCTTCCGGGGCGTGACGATATTCCACGCTTTCTGCTTGGTGCCGACCTGCTGATCCATCCGGCATACAATGAAACGGCCGGCAACGTACTCTTGGAAGCCGTTGTCGCTGGTCTGCCGGTCCTCACGACAGCGGCCTGCGGCTATGCTCCCTACATCGAACAGGCTGATGCCGGCCGCGTGGTGCCGCTGCCTTTTGAACAGGAGACACTTGATAAAATGCTTTCTTCCATGCTCTCCGACGACGTAGCACGGCAACAGTGGGGCCGTAACGGTCTGGCCTTTGCCGAGCATGCCGATCTGTATAGCCGCGCGGAGCGGGCGGCCGATGTGATTTTGCGGAGTCGCCATTGAGTTCATTGCCGGTGGTTCATCTCGATCAACCCTTCCAAGCGTTGTGGGCAGGCCAGGATCCTTTCGCTGCGGTGGAGGCTCTGGAGGGCAAAGTCGTGCGCGCACTGGATGGTCGCCGGACTTTTCGCACCGAAGTTGCCGGCCGTGGCTATTTCGTCAAGATCCATCGGGGTGTCGGCTGGGGGGAGATTTTCAAGAACTTGCTGTCGGCGCGTCTGCCGGTCTTGGGCGCAGATAACGAATGGCTCGCAGCGCAACGCCTGGCCGAACTCGGCGTCGACAGTCTGCATGCCGTCGCCTTCGGCCAGCGCGGCAGCAACCCGGCACAGCGCCATTCCTTCGTTATTACTGAAGAGCTGACCCCCATCATCAATCTCGACAGTTTCACCCGCTCGTGGCCACAGCAGCCGCCACAGCCAGTACTGAAGCATGCCCTGATTCAGCGCGTCGCCACCATGGTGCGACGCATGCACGAAGGCGGCGTGAACCACCGCGACCTCTATATCTGCCATTTTCTGTTGCAACTGGATCCGGCACCCAGTCCGACTAATCTTAAACTGTCGCTGATCGATCTGCATCGCGCCCAGATACGTTCGTATACGCCGCGCCGTTGGCGTGACAAGGATCTTGCCGCCCTGCATTTTTCGTCATTGGCGATCGGGCTGACAACGCGAGATCGCTTGCGCTTCCTGCAGACCTATTTCGCGCGACCGCTACGCGAAATCCTGAATATGGAAGCTGCGCTGCTTGGCCATCTCAAAAAGGAATCGGTGCGTTTGCTGAAGCGTTACCAGCGCAAATTCGCTCCGGAATCCGGCCGATAAGCCGGTGGTAGTTCTGCATATGGAACTCCCACTCGAATCCGCCGGCTCATTACGGCAGGCCAACCGGGAACCTGTCGTACCCTTCCAGATCAAGCTGGACGAAGGTAAGGCGCTTGTTTTCCAAAGATTATTGCGTACCCTTCCCGGCAAGCGCATCACAGGCCTCGGCGTAATCGATGGTCAGAGCGTTGTGGCGAAACTGTTTATCAACCAACGTGACAGCGAACGTCATTGGCAACGCGAGTATCAAGGAATCGTTCTCCTGCAGAGTCGTGATTTGCCGACGCCGAAGCTGTTATCCGCCGGCGAGCTACATAACGGTGGTCACTATGTGCTGACGACTTTCGTTGAGGGTGCGCAGAGTTTGTCAGATTTTGGAGATGCACCGCCTCCCTCAGTCCTGATGCGCTTGCTCAATACACTTGGCCGCATGCATGCGCAGGGACTTATCCACGCGGATGCTCACCTCGGCAACTTTCTCCTTAAAGGAGACGATTTATTTGTTCTCGATGGCGATGCTGTGCAAAGCACCCAAACCGCCGCTGATTTCACGATGAATTTGGCTCTGCTGCTGGCGCAACTGCCGCCGACTCTCGCGACCGGCATGCAGTCTGAACTATTGGCGTCCTATCGCGCAGGCAATCCTGGTCGGACAATAAATCTGGCGCTGCTTGATCAGGCGGTTACGGATGCCCGACAACAGCGACTGAAGAATTATCTGGATAAATGTCTGCGCGACTGTACCCGCTTCAAGGTTCAGCGGGAACCTGGCCGTTTTATCGCCATGGTGCGGAGCGAGGCTGACTTTCTCGCACCCATCATCGCTGATCCTGACGCTTGGCTGAATGCTGGTACACCACTCAAACAGGGCAACACGGCAACATTGGCGATGGTAGAGCATGACGGCAGAAAGCTGGTCATCAAGCGCTATAACATCAAGGGATTGCGCCATGCGCTTTCCCGCTGCTGGCGGCCGAGTCGTGCCTGGCATTCCTGGATTGAAGGGCACCGGTTGGGGTTCCTCGGGATCGCCACGCCATGTCCCCTGGCCATGATCGAGCAACGCCTCGGCCCGTTGCGCGGGCGTGCCTGGATTGTGGTCGAGTATTGCGCGGGCGAGAGTCTTGCGGCTCATTTCGCCCCGTTCGTCGAGACAGGAATTCCTGCTGAGGAATTACGGGTTGTCCAGGGTTTGTTCGGCAAGTTGGCAGGGGCCCGGATCAGCCATGGCGACTTGAAGGCTAGCAATCTGCTTTGGCACGAGAGCAGCGTGTGTTTGATTGATCTTGATGCTACGCGCCAGCATCAATCAGAGACTTCATTCGCGCGGGCCTGGCAGAGGGATCGCGCACGGCTTTTGCAAAACTGGCCGGAAGGCAGCGCCCTCAGGCGTGCAATCGAAATAGTATTGCCGGCCGCGTAAAAGACCCGAAATCACGGTTCCTTCACGGGCTCCGTCGGCTCCCGGAATTGCATGGCGTGCAGTCGGGCGTAGTGACCATCGATGGCGAGAAGTTCTGTGTGCGTTCCGCGCTCGACGATTTTCCCCTGCTCCATTACCAGGATCACATCGGCATTTTCGACCGTGGTCAGCCGGTGGGCGATCACCAGCGTAGTGCGTCCGCGCATGGCCTGATCCAGGGCGGCTTGGATATGTTTTTCAGACTCCGTATCCAGCGCGGAGGTTGCCTCATCAAGAATCAATACCGGCGCATTTTTCAACAGCGCCCGTGCGATGGCCAGACGCTGGCGCTGGCCACCCGACAACAACACCCCGTTCTCACCGACCAGCGTATCGAAACCCTGCGGCAAGCGTTCGATGAACTCACTGGCGAACGCTGCCTCGGCTGCGCGCTCGATAGCGACGCGGGGTGCCCCGGCCAGATCGCCGTAAGCAATGTTGTTTGCCACCGTGTCGTTGAACAGGGTGACGGTCTGGTTCACTACGGCGACATGACGCCGTAGGTTGCGCAGGGTGTATTGCTCGACATCGATCCCATCGATAAGGACTTGCCCCTCGGTGTGGTGATAGAAGCGCGGAATCAGGTTGGCGAGTGTCGACTTGCCACTACCGGAACGGCCGACCAGCGCGACCATCTGCCCCGGCTCGATGCTGAAGTTCACCCCATCGAGTACGCGTCTCGCGTCACCGGAATAGTTGAATGACAAGTCCCGGATGTCGAGCCGGCCCGTCACTTGCTCGCGCTCCTGCGTGCCCTGATCGACCTCCGGGGTTTCGTCGAGCTGCTCGAAGATGCTTTCAGCACCGGCCACCCCCCGCTGGATCGACGAACTGACTTCTGACAGTTGCCGTACCGGCTTGGGCAGCAGGCCGGCGGCCGTGATATAGGCGACCAGATCGCCCGGAGAGGCTTCGCCGCGTAGCCAGAGGACCAGGAAGAACAGCAAACCCATCGCGCTGTAGACCACGAGCTGCATGATCGGGGTAGCCGTGGAAGAGGTCCGGATCATGTGTAGCTGCTTTGCCATATTATTTCTGCTGGCCGCCAAAAACCGCCGCTGCTCATAAGGTCCGCCGCCAAAGCTGCGGACGACACGATGACCCTGAATCGCTTCTGAGGCGATGTGTGTTACGTCACCCATCGACACCTGAATTTTTTTGGCCTGCTTGCGGAACTTGCGGCTGACGTTGGTCGCCAGCAACGCAAGCACAGGCAGGATGGCGACCATTACCAACGTCAGGCGCCAGTTCGTCCAAAGCAGGTAGCCAAACAGGAAGATCACGATCAATCCTTCGCGGATGACAACCTTGACTGCGTCGGTTGCCGCACGGGTCACCATCGTGACATTGAAGGTGATGCGGGAGATCAGATGCCCAGAATTGTGTTGGTCATAGTAGGGGTCCGGCAGTGTCAGCAGGCTGTCGAACAGGGCGATACGGAGGTCATGCACCAGCCCCATCGAAACCTTGGAGATATAGTAGTTGCCTAGGTAGGAGCCGATCCCCTGCCATAGAGCAATCAGGATCACCATCAGAGGTACGGCCTGCATCATCTGCAAGCCATCGAGCAACGGCAGGCCCGTGATAATCGCCTTTTCCGGGTTTGCCAGCCCGTCGACGAAATACTTGAGCATGGCAGCCAGCATCGGTTGCGACGATGCATAGATGCCGAACCCCGCGATGCTGATAAAGAAGGTCCCGACGTACGGTTTGACGTAGCCCAGCAGGCGCAGATAGACGGCAAGGCTGGAAGGTGCCGACGAATCGGAGGGTTTCATGTTGGATCGAACAGCAAGTTGGGGCAGGATTTTCCCATGAGGCTAGTCGGCGGATGCTCCCGCCGTATTCTCGAGCAGGCTCTGCGTGGCAGTTTGCAGGAAGGCTTCCAGCTGGTGTTTCAAATTGGCTTCATCCGGAGAATTTTCTATCGGAATGGCTTGAGGTTTTGCCCCGAGTTGGTAGTGGTAAACCTTCGGTTCAGTGGTTTTTGATTCGATCAGAATCTTGTCGCCGCTAACAATTGCGACGATCTGTTCGCCACCCGAGGGTTTGATGATGCCAAATCCTGGATCATCCTGCGGGAGATTCAGCAGGTCCCGACCCCAGCACTGGTGGCGCACCTTGCCACCCAGGCGCCCCATGATTGTGGGAATAATATCGACCTGCGTTCCGACGGTATCCCGCTGGTTACCAAATTTATTCTGGATGCCCGGGCCGATCAGCAATAGCGGAACGTTAAATCGTGCAAGGTTCATTTCCGTCAGCTGCTCGTTATTGCCAAAGCCATGATCGCCGACAATCACGAACAGGGTTTCCTTGAAGTAGGGCGCCTTGCGCGCCTTCTCAAAAAATTGTCCCAGCGCCCAGTCCGCATAGCGCATGGCTGTCAGGTGCTGGTCAAGCGACCCGTGCCCGGTCACTGGCTCAACGGGTAACTTATCGGGTATGGGATAGGGTGTGTGATTGGAAAGCGTTTGCAGCAAAGCATAGAAGGGTTTCTCACCCGATCGTTTGGCCAGTTCATCCGCTGCACGATCGAACATATCCTGATCGGAAACACCCCAGGTCGGATCGAGTACGACCGGATTAACGAAATCGAAGCGCCCGATGAAGTTACTGACACCTTGCTTGCCGAAAAACCCCGATTGATTGTCCCAGGCAAAGTCTCCGTTATAGACGTAGAGATTGTCGAATTTGCGGGCGCCCAACAATTGCGGAAGCCCGGAAAAACCGTGTCCACCTTCCGGGGTTTGCATCAGATATTCGAATCCGGGAAGATTGGGGAAACACCCGATACTGGCAAACATGCCTTGGTGCGTATGCGTGCCATTGGAAAAGAATCGGTTGAACAGCACGCCTTCGGCGGCCAGCTTGTCAAAGTGAGGAGTGATGCCAGACGGTGCACCGAGAACCCCGACAGAGTGGCCGGCAAGGCTTTCCATCAGGATCAGTACCACATTACGAATCGGTAGTGCCCCGTCGGCTGGTGGGCTGTAGTCCCGGCGAACGGCCGCCCGATCGGCGTCGATCAGCGTATCACTGCCGGTCAGCAGCAGCTTGCGTGTTTCGGCCAATGCTTCCGCTTGGGGCAGCCTGCCTTTCCAGACATTATCCCGATGGGCTGACATCCGCGCTTGTGCTGCTGCCGCCAGAGAGAGGGTGGCATTCAGACCCAACTGGTTGGCGAACATCGATTCGGTTGTGAAGGCATCGCCCCAGCGTAATGGCGCCCCCTGCCGCAGCGTGCCGCGCGCCGCAATCGTGGCCAGCAGCAAGCAGAGAATCAACACGGGAATCCTCACATACCATGCGTTGATCGACAGATTGCCGCTGCCCGCGTTCGCCGGGCTCGACATGCGGGTTTCCAGATCGAGTTTCCTGAACAGAATTACCAGAAACCAGGTGGCCAAGGCCCACGTAAGCAGATAACGAACCACCGGGAAGCCGAACCAAAGCATGCTCAGAACCGTCTTGGGATCCTCTTTCAAATACTGGAACACCAGACCATTCAGACGTTGATTGAATTCCCGGTAAAAATCCAGCTCCACCAACCCGAGAAACAGGGTCGAGCTCGCAAACAGGATCAACCAAACACGTAGAAGTCCACGTGCTTGTAGCGCCTTCATGCTCAGCAAGGCGAGCAGCAAGGGTATGCAACCGATCATGACCAGGCGCAGATCAAAACGCAAGCCATTAAAGAACGCCTCGGCAATCATGCTGGCAGGGGTAGAGCCAATCTGCTCGCTGTTATAGACAAGCAAGGCAAGGCGCAGGATGGAGTACATCGCCATCAACACCAACATGCTCAACAGGGTAAAGACCAGGTGATTTTTCACGCCGATATTGGCGGTCCCAGAATTGAGCCGCCTATTGGCAGAACCTTGTAGATCGTAAATCTTTGAGAGGGTCATCTATATTTTTCTATTGATTGATCTATCGCCGGGGTAATAACGACCACCGCATCTCCAGCACTGTTGGTAAATCGTTGTACGATTTGCAGGTGGTTTGCTTTTATCCAGTTAGAGATAGCAGAGTCTTTGTGGGGTACCGACAACACCAGCATATCGAACTCGTTGTTCGCAAGAGCCTGTGCCAATCTCGCCGAATCAAATGTCGCCCCCTTCTTATCATGTTCATATCCCCACCCCGCGTAAAAGATGATGCGCTGATCGTTCGCATATACCCGCGAAGAATTCGTTGCGTTCGCCGCCAGCCAAGCACCAGCAGTTTTGATCTGCAGTTTTCCGGGAGAAAGCGATATCACGTTTGCGAACATGGTGAGGAATGTGAGCGCCAAGAATACTGCCTTCCATCGGGGGAAACGCGCCATCAACTTGCTAAAACCTACCGCGACGACGGGCACAGCCAGCAAATTGAGCATGCTGACATAACGTCCGGAAAGAAAGGATTGATAAGTTACGAACGCAATCAGGGCCACCAAGTGTGCAGCGAACATCCACCCCGCTAATTGCCACTTGGCTAGAACGCTGCGGGTTGAGGGATTCAGGCATGAATAAAGAAATGGCGCGACAAGAATGCCGAACTTGCCAAGCAACTTTATGGGTATGACGGAAAGCAGCCCGAAGAAGAGAATGTAGCCGGCCTCTTCCTTGGAGAAGTCCGGGAGAACCCCCGAAGCAATCAGCTTGGCGGCTTGCTCAGAAATTTTGGAATTACTAAAGATATTTGCGGCATCCAGGTAAAAGATTGCTCGTACTGGAAGATTGACGAGTCCTGTCGCATAGAGTGTAAGGAACAGCAAACCAGCTGCCACGGGAAGCGCCGCAATCTTGAATACACGTGATGTTTTTTGCTGTGCCGGAGCAGAAACCAGCTGCCACCCCCAAAAGGCCGGGAAGAAGACTATCGCCTCAAGGCGGAAAAGTACTGCGCAGATTAGTGCAACCTGGCAGGCAATGGCCTCATGCCAACGAAATGCATTATCTTCCCAGCGCAATGCCAGCCATAGTGCCAGCGTCGAAAAAAACCAGTACCCAAATTCACGCGCCAAATAGTCCCGATATCCGTTGTAGGCAGGCACTGCCAAGACAATCAGGCAAGCAATCCAGGCTGCTTCAGGCATGCGACGTCTGATCAGGTCAACCATCAGCGCACAGGTGCCTGCCATGAACAAGGCATCCAGAATATGTGCAGCTGATTCAAGATTTAATTGTGTGGCGTAACCCAGGCCGGCAATTAACAGCGGCAACAGTGGCCAGTCGAAATTTTGGGTTGCTCCTGAAATGCCATGTTTGAGAATATTGCGCGCTGTCTCTATGTACAGCATTCCATCCCGGTTCAGCACCGGGTTGTTCATGACCGCGATGATCGACAAAAGCAGACTGGCAATAAATGCGGCCTGCACAGGGGTTGCGATCCTGCTCAGGCTGGCTGTACGAACTGAATGGTTTGCCATGGGAGACACGCGCTCAATTTGAGCCAAAAATCACCCTCCGCAGGGCTTCGAGATAGCCTCTCCCCCAGCGGGCACAAGGCTCAAGATAATTACCCTCTGCCCATTCATTCCATGATTTTATGAACAGTAATTTATGCTCGATCGGTCGCCCGTCCAGTTGATTTACGGCATCGTTCAGATGTTTCTCGAAAAGTGCCGGGGTTGAGTTAGCGAGCACAAGACCCCTGCGCCCCTTCCTGGGTGTGCTGTCCCAGTTGGGAAAAACACAGGGATATGCCTCGCAATCGAAGCGGTCGAGGTTTGTGACAAGGTGACGGATGGCCTCCCGGTATTCGATGGTACGGGGGCCTGCGGAAAGGAGACTCTTCCGGATTTTCCAAGAAAGCCTGGCAAGTCTGTGCATTAAAGATTTCTTTTCGTGCATCGCTGTCAGCATCAACAGAGTGACGGCATCAAGCCCCATGGATCGCGGATCTGAGAAGTTAAGTGAGTTGATTCCGACAACATACAACCCCTTTAGACCGGCTTCATTCGCCCATTTGCGCCAGAGGTCGAACCGTTGCTTGGCATCTGGCATGTCCGCTGGTCGGAAAATCACGAATAGCGGCTTTTCATCGATGGTGATGTAACGGGGATCTTTGAATGCCTTTAGCAAATAGTCGAAGTGAGCCCGGTCATCATTGATACCCGGATAGGTTTGTTGGATCAACAGGGAGTCCGATTTATTGTGCCGTACGCCGGTCCATGAGTTTCTTTTCCAGGAGTGATTTGCCCAACCGAGGCAGAATGGAAAATCGGGTACCCCGGTTGCCAGGGTCTCGTCGAAAGGGCGCTCCAGCATGCGGCGCCCGGCAAACCAGTAATGCCAATAACAAAAGCCCTCTACGCCGTGGGCGGCCGCCAGCTCGGCCTGTGCAATGCGCGTTTCCTGCAACCTCAAATCATAGAATCCAAGCTCTCCAGGTATTACCGGCTGCTCATGGCCCTTGAAGAGCGATTTTGCCCTGGCAACATTTGTCCATTCAGTAAAACCGGGACCCCACCAGGTGTCGTTCTCAGGTGTGGGGTGAAATTGCGGCAGATAGAAGGCGATGGCACGGGCTTTCTTTTCTGCGTTCGAAGCGATGTTCATTGAGGTGAATACGCGAGTGGGATGAAGGGTAGCGTTACTGCTTCTCCGCTATCAAGTAATACTGCCGGGTCACGAAAGGCTCAATCCAGCGGGTTGGTACGAATGCCCTGCGATAGTGATCCTTCATGCTACTGTCGATAGCACGAATACGCCATCCGCACTCGTACAAAATCTCCGCCAGGCTGCCGCGCGTAAAAAAATGCAGATGTGTACGATCCATGATGCCTTGGTCGGCATAGCGAAATTTGCCCATGAACAGAAGTGGAAATGAAACCTTGTAATGCCTGACATTCGGAACGCTTAATGCGAGACAGCAGTTGAGGGACGTCCGCTCACGGAGAAATTTCAGCGCCTGCCATGGGTCGACGAGGTGCTCTAAAACGTCGGCCATGACGACCATATCGTAGCTATTCCACGGCACCTCGTCCGAAACGGACTCCAATGTTCCGTTCCATACGTGCCGCAACTGTGCCGTAGCCAGCGCGGCAGCTTCCGGGAAAGGCTCAATGCCATCGCAAGCTTTGGCCACCCCCGTTCCGACAAGTTCCGATCCCAGGCGGCCACCGGCACACCCGATATCAAGCGCTGATTCCACAGCGACGAAGCGGGCGATGAAATTGACAAATTTTCCGCGTTCGGTCAGGTAGTACTTGCGAATCCTCTGGTCTGTCCTAGCGGCGGCCTCTGTCACTTCGCCTCCTTCACTACCAGCACATCCTCCATGATCAGATACTCGAGATCCGATCCGAAGAACATGTTCAGCGCATCGGTCGGCGAGCAGATCATGGGTTCGCCGCGGCGATTGAGGGATGTATTGAGCGCCACTCCGTTGCCGGTGAGTTTCTCAAGTTCCAGCATCAGGTCGTAGTAACGCGGGTTGTAGTCACGCTTGAGCACTTGGGCGCGCGAGGTGCCATCTTCATGGACGACTTCCGGCACGCGTGTTTTCCACTCCTCGGCGACCTTGAAGGTAAAGGTCATGTAAGGCGCGGGATGCTCCGATTGCAGCATTTGCGGCCCGACCGTATCGAGCATCGAGGGGCAGAAGGGGCGCCAGCGTTCGCGGAACTTGATTTGCGCGTTAATGCGGTCGGCGACGCCGGGTACGCTGGGGCAACCGAGGATGGAGCGGCCGCCCAGGGCGCGCGGGCCGAACTCCATGCGACCCTGGAACCAGGCCACCGGATTGCCTTCGATGAGAATCTTCGCGATACGCTGTGGAACTTCGTCAATCTTCTGCCATTGCGGCCGGGCGGGATGGCGCGCGCAGGCGGCGATCACATCCTCATTGCTATAGGCGGGGCCGAGATAGACGTGCTCCATTTTCTCAACCGGCACGCCGCGCTGCACGGAGACGTAAGATGCCGCGCCGATGGCGGTGCCGGAATCCCCCGAGGCGGGCTGGACGAAGAGTTCTTTCACCTCCGGCCGGGCGATGATCTTCTGGTTGAGCTTGACGTTCAAGGCGCCGCCGCCGGCGAAGGCGAGCTTGCCGGTTGCGCGCAGGATGTCGCCGAGGTAGTAGTCCATCATTTGTAGCGACAGATCCTCGAATAACTTCTGCATGCTCGCCGCGTAGTGGATGTAGGGATCATCGGCGATGTCGCCCTCGCGCTTCGGGCCGAGCCACTCGATCAGCTTCGGCGAGAAGTAGTAACCCTTACCTTTTTCCTTGTAGCGGCGCAGGCCGATCACGTTCACGTAGTCGGTATTGACAATGAGTTCACCATTCTCGAATTTCGCGAGACGCGAAAAGTCGTAGCGGTTCGGGTCGCCGTAGGGCGCCATGCCCATCACTTTGTACTCGCCGTCGAGCATCTCGAAGCCGAGGTATTCGGTGATCGCGCCATAGAGGCCGCCGAGCGAATCGGGATCGTAGAACTCCTTGATCTTATGGATGCGCCCGCTCTCGCCGTAGCCAAAGAAGGTGGTGGCGTACTCGCCCTTGCCGTCGATGCCGAGAATGGCGGTTTTTTCCTGGAAACCGGAGCAGTGGTAGCAACTGGAGGCGTGGGCAAGATGATGTTCGACCGGCACGATTTCGGTCTTGCCGAGGTCGAAGCCGAGTTGTACCAGGCACCATTCGATGCGCTTGCGGTAGCGGTGATAACGCCGGTTGCCCGTCAGGATGGCATCGAGCCCACGGTCGGGCGCATACCAGTAGCGCTTGGCATAGTGCCAACGTGCCTTTTCGACGAGGCTGATCGGCGCAAAGGGAATCGCGACCGCATCGACATCTGCGGGCTTGATGCCGGCGAACTCCAGGCAGAACTTCGCCGCCTCGTAGGGCATGCGGCCCTTGGCGTGCTTGTCGCGCACAAAGCGCTCTTCCTCGGCGGCGGCTACAAGCTTGCCGTCGATATAGAGCGCTGCGGAAGGATCGTGCGAGACTGCGCCAGACAGTCCGAGTATGGTCAATGCCACTGGTTAAGCCTCTGTAAAAGTAGCAAGTATACAGGTCGGGGGCAGCGAATGAAGAAATCGGGGGGACGTTTATAATCCGCCGGTCATGCGCATCCTGCTCGTCAAAACCTCTTCGCTGGGCGACGTCATCCACAATCTGCCGGTCGCCAGCGATATCCGGCGCGTCTATCCCGAAGCGCAAATCGATTGGGTAGTGGAAGAGGGCTTCGCCGAAATTCCCCGCTTGCACCCTGCTGTTCGCCATGTTTTGCCTGTCGGGGTGAGGCGTTGGCGCAAATCACCACTTTCTCCTGCCACCTGGCGTGAAATACGGGCGTATCGTCAGGCGGTACGCCGTCCTGCCGGCACCGACTTTTATGATGCTGTGCTTGATACGCAAGGTCTTATCAAGAGCGGGCTGCTCGCCTCTCAGGCGCAAGGCGAAAAACTGGGTCATGCCGCCACCTCGGCGCGCGAACCGCTCGCCGCACGCTTTTATGACCGCTCGTTCGTTATTCCCAAGACCCTGCACGCGGTAGTACGCAACCGCCAACTTGCAGCCGCCGCGCTGGGATATGCGCTGGACGATCTTTCCCTCGATTACGGCATCACTGCGCCGCCGTTGGCGGCGTCCTGGCTGCCGGCGGGCGATTACGCCGTGCTGCTGACGGCGACCAGTCGCGCCGACAAGGAGTGGCCGGAGGAAAACTGGCGTGCCTTGGGTTCTGCGCTCATCGCTACCGGTGTACGCTGTGTATTGCCGGGAGGCAGCGAGAGCGAGCGCTCACGCGCTAGCCGCTTGGCCAATACGCTTGGCCGTGCTGTTGCGGCGCCGGCGATGAACTTGGCTGATCTCGCCGGCCTGTTGGCGGGTGCGCGGATCGTCGTGGGCGTCGATACCGGATTGGTGCATTTGGCCGCCGCACTCGGCCGGCCGACGCTGGCACTGTATTGCGCTTCCGATCCAACCCTGACCGGTGTCCTCGGCAGTGCGCCCTACGTCAACCTCGGCGGCCCGGGCGCGCCGCCCAGTGCCAAGGAAGTGGTGGCTACGGCTTTGCAGCTGCTCGGCTGATGGCGCGTTTTCTTTATACGCTATCGATTCTCGCCCTGCTGCCTTGGGCGGTTTTGCATCTGTTGTGGCGGGCGCGCCGCCAGCCGGAGTATCTGCGCCATTGGGGCGAACGTTTCGGCTTTTATGACGCTGTACCGCCAGCGCCGACTTTCTGGATTCATGCTGTCTCGGTAGGCGAAACGCGCGCTGCCCAGCCACTGGTTACCGCCTTACGCGCCCACTATCCTGGCCACCGCATCCTGCTCACCCACATGACGCCGACTGGCCGCGCTACTTCTGAAGCCCTGTTCGGTGACATGGTGACACGGGTTTACCTACCCTACGATACGCCCTGGGCGGTGCGCCGTTTCCTGGATCACTTCCGCCCTGTGCTCGGCATCATCATGGAAACCGAACTGTGGCCGAACTTGATTGCCGCGTGCAAGATGCAGGAGGTGCCGTTGCTGCTTCTCAATGCGCGGCTTTCGGAAAAGTCGGCGCAGCGTTATGCGCGCTTCCCGCGGCTGACCTGTGCTGCGCTCAAAAAACTGGCCGCCATTAGCGCCATCGGGGACGACGATGCACGCCGTCTGACTGCGCTGGGCGCGCCGGAAGTAAGCGTCTTCGGCAACATGAAATTCGACATCGTGCCACCGGAAGAGCAACTTTCACTGGGGCAAGTTTTCTGCACCCGGATCGGCGGGCGTTCCGTTTTTCTCTGCGCCAGTACGCGCGAAGGCGAAGAGGCGCTGATTCTCGATGCCTGGCAAAAAGTCGGCGGCGGCGAGACGGCGCTTCTCCTCATCGTGCCGCGCCATCCGCAACGCTTTGACGAGGTGGCGCAACTGGTAGAAACGCACGGACTCAAGCTACAGCGACGTTCCGACGCTTTACCCGTCGCAGCCGACACGCAGGTCTGGCTGGGCGACAGCATGGGCGAGATGTTCGCTTACTACGCGGCAGCGGATGTTGCTTTCGTCGGCGGCAGTCTGCTGGATTTCGGCAGCCAGAACCTGATCGAGCCCTGCGCGGTGGGTGTGCCAGTGCTGCTCGGCCCTTCGATCTTCAACTTTGCCGAAGCCGCTCGGGCAGCCCTTGCCGTTGGTGCGGCACATCAGGTCGCTGATGCAAGCGCATTGGTCGAGCAGGCACAAGCCATTCTGGCCAATGCGCTGATGAGAAAAAAAATGGGGGATGCCGGTCGCGCTTTCGCCACACGGCATCAGGGTGCGACTGAGCGCACCTTGAAGCTACTGGAAGGTTTTATTCCAGCAGCGCGTTGATCTCGGCCAAATCGCTTTCGGTCAGGGTGCCGGCCGCAGATTTAAGTTTGAGCTGGGCGACCAGGGTATCGAGACGCGCTTTCGCCAGTTTTTGCAGGGTATCGAACAACTGGCTTTGCGCGTTCAGTACATCAATGTTGATACGCACGCCGACTTCATAACCCAGCTTGTTCGACTCGACGGCAAGCCTGGATGAGGCCACGCCGGCTTCGAGCGCCTTGACTTGAGCGAGGCCGGCATTCACGCCGAGGTAGGCCTGACGGGCACCCAGGGTGGCCTGGCGGCGCGCGTTATCCAGATCGGCACGCGCCTTTTCTTTCAGAGCCACCGCCTCGCGTTCCTTCGACATCACGCCGCCGCCAGCAAAGATCGGCACGGCCAGTTGCAGGCCGACGACCGTGGAGTCGGTATCGCTGCCCTGGGTGGCGTTGACGATATTACTG
>JAABQX010000040.1 GCA_011391215.1 Rhodocyclaceae bacterium | reverse complement strand
CCACGCCTGCTCGCCTCGCCCTACTGGACCTATTCCGCGGAAAGCACGTCCGAGCTGGCAATTTTCCATGCCGCACGCGACATGCATCGCCTCTACGGCAAAGCGGCGATCCAGAACGTCATCATCTCAAAGAACGAGGGCGTTTCCGACATCCTCGAAGTCGCCCTCCTGCTCAAGGAAGTCGGCCTGCTGAGGCCTCGCGAGGGGGAACTCGACGTCAATATCGTGCCACTGTTCGAGACCATCGGCGACCTCAAGCGCTGCGGTGCAGTAATGGGCCAGCTGTTTGCGCTGCCTGCCTACCGGCGCCTGCTCGACAAGCGTGGCAAGCTACAAGAAGTCATGCTCGGCTATTCCGACAGTAACAAGGATGGCGGATTCCTCATGTCTAACTGGGCCCTCTACCGCGCCGAAATCGCCCTGGTGGAGGTCTTCAAGCAACATGGTCTGCGCCTGCGCCTGTTCCACGGCCGCGGCGGCACGGTCGGTCGCGGTGGCGGCCCGAGCTACCAAGCGATCCTCGCCCAGCCCGCCGGTGCCGTACAAGGGGCGATCCGCATCACCGAGCAAGGCGAGGTAATCGCCTCGAAATATGCCAATCCGGAACTCGGCCGGCGCAACCTAGAAGTGCTCGTTGCCGCCACGCTCGAAGCCACCCTGCTGCCCCACGCCCATGACGACCCCAAACCGGATTGCCTCGGCGCGATGGCCGAACTGGCCGAATACGCCTTTCAGGCCTACCGCTCGCTGGTCTATGAGACGCCGGATTTCGAGCGCTACTTCTGGGAATCCACCGTCATCAGCGAAATCTCCCAGCTCAACATCGGCAGCCGCCCGTCTTCACGCAAAAAGAACAGTTCCATCGAGGACCTGCGCGCCATCCCCTGGGTTTTCTCGTGGTCGCAATGCCGCCTGATGCTGCCTGGCTGGTACGGCTTCGGCGCTGCGTATCGGGATTACCTCGAGATGCACGGCGATGCCGGCCGGGCGCTGCTGCAGCGCATGTACCGCGAATGGGGCTTCTTCCGTTCGCTGTTGTCAAACATGGACATGCTGCTCGCCAAGACCGACATCACGCTCGCCGAACGCTACGCCGGACTGGTACAGGACGAAGCCTTGCGCAACGCCATCTTCCCGCGCATCAAGGCCGAATGGCAGGCCACGGTCGAGGCCCTGCTCGCCATCACCGGCCAACATGAATTGCTCGAAAGCAATCCGCTCTTGCTGCGCTCGATGAAAAACCGCTACCCGTATCTGAATCCGCTCAACCACCTGCAGATCGAACTGTTGCGCCGCCACCGTTCCGGCCCGCCCTGGAGCGACGACGAGCGCGTGCAAAGCGGCATTCACCTCTCGATCAACGGTGTGGCAGCGGGTTTACGCAACAGCGGATAATCACCGAAAAGTCGGCGCCGGCAGGACGGCGACAGGAAGCTTCAAGCACCGATTTCGGCCACCACCGGCGCATGATCGGAAGGGCGTTCCAGCTTGCGCGGAGCCTTGTCGATACGGCAGGCCTGGCAACGCTCCGCCAGTGCCGGCGATAACATGATATGGTCGATGCGCAAACCGAGATTGCGGCGGAAACCCATCATGCGGTAATCCCACCACGAAAAACTTTTCTCCGGCTGATCGAAGCGTCGGAAAGCATCCGCGAGACCCAGGTCAACAAATTTCCGGAACGCTGCCCGCTCCGGCTCGCTGCAAAGAATTTGTCCCTGCCAGGCAGCGGGATCATGCACGTCGCGATCATCCGGCGCAATATTGAAATCGCCGAGCAAGGCGAGGCGCGGGTAGCGCTGCAACTCTGCGCGCAGCCAGTCCGCCAGCGCGGCCAGCCAGCGCAACTTGTATGCATATTTATCGGAACCCACGGCTTGCCCATTCGGCATGTAGGCGCACACCAGGCGCACACCATCGACCGTTGCGGCAATCAGCCGCTTTTGCGGATCGTCGAAGCCCGGCAGGTCGCGCACCTCGTCCTGCACCGAATGGCGCGCAAGGATTGCCACGCCATTATAGGTCTTTTGCCCGTTATGGATAGCCGGGTAACCCGCCGCCGCCAACGCGTCGAAAGGAAAACCCCCGTCCTCGGTCTTGGTTTCCTGCAGACACAGCGCATCCGGCTGTTCGACAGCCAGCCAGTCAAGCACATGGGGCAGCCTGACTTTCAGTGAATTGACGTTCCAGGTGGCGATTTTCATCTGTGATTATCCCATCGTGTGGGCGGGTATGATATCGCCGTTACAAGAGCAAAACGTCCCGAGGGAGCGCCCCATGATCAATCCAAAAGACCGCCGCCAATTCTGGCGCGCGCATTTTCATTCTCCCGTGCAGCTGGCCATGCAAGGGCATGTGGGCGAGGCCGATCTCTACGACATTTCCCTGAAGGGCGCGTTGGTGAAGGTGCCGGTCGAATGGCCGGGCAAGAGCGGCGACCGTTGCCAGCTACGCCTGAATCTGGCGGCAAACATGGTCATCAGCATGCGCACGACCGTTACACATGTAGCGGGCCGCCGCGTCGGCCTGCATTGCGACAACATCGATCTCGACAGCGTCACTCACCTGCGCCGTCTCGTCGAACTCAACGCCGGCGATCCGAACCTGCTTGACCGCGAATTGTCAGCGCTGATACACGAAGCGGATTAATTTGCGGCTTTCGGGTAACCCGCTGCTTCAAGCAAGCCGTCCCAGCTGCCCTGCTCGAAACCCTTGCGGGTTTTTGTGCCTACCTGCAACACAGGTATTAAAGCCTCGCCGCCACCAAGAAGCTGCTTGAGGGCATCGATTTCCTCGTTGGTCGCGACGTTCTTTTCGGTAAAGGGGATGCCGCGTTTCCTGAGGTGAGCACTGGCTTCCTTGCAGGCTTGGCCGCAATCGGCGCTGACATATAGCGTCACCGGAAAATTCTCCATCGCCTGGCGCATCGTGAAGGAAACCTGCTTGTCGGCTGCAGGCGCTCCCAATCTGAGTTCTTTTGCCTTGCCGGACGCCGCCGGTGGGCGATCACCGTAATGCACTTTTCCCTCAGAATCCACCCAACGGTAAGCGCCTTGCGCCTGCACCAGGCCGGCATACAAGAGGGAAACCAACAGCAGCGAAGTTTTCATTTGAAACCTCCGATTATGCAGTAGCGACCATGCCATTGTGCCGCAAAAGCGCTTCCGGGTCAGGAGCACGGCCACGGAAGGCTTGAAACGATTCCAGCGCCGGGCGCGAACCGCCGACGGAAAGAATCTCCCGCCAGAAACGCCGGCCGGTGGCGGCATCAAGCACCGTGCCGGCATGCGGCGCCGCTTCTTCGAACGCGGCATAGGCGTCGGCCGAAAGCACTTCCGCCCACTTGTAACTGTAATAACCGGCCGAGTACCCACCGGCGAAGATGTGTGAAAAGCTCTGCGGAAAGCGGTTCCACTCCGGCGGGAAAATGACCGCCACTTCCTCGCGAACCTCGTTGAGCAGATCCATGAAATTCTGGCCTTCCCCCGGCGCAAATTCGCTGTGCAGCATCAGGTCGAAGAGCGCGAACTCGATCTGCCGGAGGAACTGCATGCCGCTCTGGAAATTCTTCGCGGCGATCATTTTGTCGTAGAGTGCGCGCGGCAATGTCTCGCCGCTTTCTGCATGCGCGGTCATGGCAGAAACGACATCCCATTCCCAGCAGAAATTCTCGAAGAACTGCGAGGGCAACTCGACCGCATCCCACTCCACGCCATCGATACCGGAAACCGCCAGCTCATCCACTTCGGTGAGCAGATGATGTAATCCGTGTCCGGTCTCGTGGAACAGCGTCAGCACGTCGTCATGGCTGAAGGTGGCGGGTTTGTTACCCACGGGCGCAGGGAAGTTGCAACAGAGATAGGCCACCGGCGTTTGTACGCCTGCGGATGTAAGCCGGCGGCCGATGGCATCGGCCATCCAGGCGCCGCCGCGCTTGGTGTCGCGCGCATAAAGGTCGAGATAAAACTGCCCGACCAGGCGTCCTTCACGCTGAATGCGAAAGAACCGCACGGTGGAATCCCAGACGGGCGTGTTATCGGGCGCGATCTGCACGCCGAACAGCGTCTGTATCACGCTGAACAGTCCCTCCAGCACCTTGGGCTCGGGAAAGTATTGTTTCACCTCGTCGTCCGAAAAGGCGTAGCGAGCGAGCTTCAACTTTTCGGCCGCCCACGCCAGGTCCCAACTTTCGAGCTTCTCCAACCCAAGCTCAGTGCGGGCGAATTTGCGCAACTCAGCCATGTCGCGCTCGGCGAAGGGACGGGCCTTGACCGCAAGGTCGCGCAAAAAGACCGCTACCTGAGCGGGCGACTCGGCCATCTTCGGCGCAAGCGAAACTTCGGCGTAGTTGGTGAAGCCGAGTAGCGCAGCCTCTTCGGCACGCAACGCGAGAATTTTTTCGATCAGCGGCCCGTTGTCCCATTCCGTATTGCCGAACTCGGCTGCACGCGTCACATAAGCGCGATACATGCGGGCGCGCAGGTCACGGTTCTCGGCGTACTGCATCACCGGAATGTAGGAAGGTGCGTGCAGGGTGAATTTCCAGCCAGGTTTTCCATCTTTTTCTGCCGCAGCCTTGGCTGCCGCTTTGACGTCAGCAGGCAATCCTGCCACACCACTTTCGTCTGACACCCACTCCGCATGTGCATTGGTGGCATCGAGCAGATTCTCGGAAAATTTCGCCGCCAGCGCCGACATTTCCTCCTGCATGGCCTTGAAGCGCGGCTTCTGGTCGTCAGGCAATTCGGCGCCGGAAAGACGAAAGTCGCGGATCTCGTTATCTATGATGCGCCGGCGAATAGGATTCAAGCCCGCGTATTCCGGGCTGGCCGCGAGCGCCTTGAATTTCTCGAAGAGCGCCAGGTTCTGGCCAAGATCGGCAAAGAAACTCGTCACCTCGGGCAGCATGGCATTGTAGGCATCGCGCCAGGCCGGCACGTCATTCACCCCGTGGAGATGGGCGACGATGCCCCAAGTGCGCGACAGGCGCTCGCCGGCATCGGTCAGCGGCACAACGAAATCGTCCCACGTGGCGGCTGTTTCAGGCTGCTCAAGGTGCGCCAGCAAAGCCCGGTTTTCGTCGAGCTGTTGGCGGATGGCAGGGGCGACATGCGCCGGTTCGATAGTGTCGAAATGCGGCAGGCAGGAGAAATCGAGGAGTGGGTTCATGGTATTCAAATGGAGATGGCGGACGATGTTTCAATCATCCGCCCGAAAAGTCGGCGCTGGCAGCACGGCACCGTAGGGAGTGGCCGACGGGAGGTTCAGCGGGTCAGCTTGTCCAGCGCTTCGCGGTACTTCGCGGCGGTCTTTTCAAGAATTTCGGCAGGCAAGCGCGGTCCCGGCGCCTGCTTGTTCCAGTCCAGCGTCTCGAGGTAATCGCGCACGAACTGTTTGTCGAAGCTCGCCGGGCTGGTGCCTATCTTGTAAGTATCGGCCGGCCAGAAGCGTGACGAGTCAGGCGTCAACACCTCATCAATCAGATGCAGCGTACCGGCGGCATCCAGTCCAAACTCGAACTTGGTGTCCGCAATAATAATGCCGCGCGTCAACGCATAAGCCGCCGCCTCGCTATAGAGGCGCAGCGCGGCATCACGCACCTGCGCCGCCATTGCCGCACCGATGGTTTTCTCGACCGTGGCGTAGTCGATGTTCTCATCATGATCACCAAGCTCGGCCTTCGTCGATGGGGTGAACAGCGGCTGCGGCAGTTGCTGCGCCATTTTCAGGCCGGCGGGCAGATCAATGCCGCACACCTTGCCGGTCGCCTGATAATCCTTCCAACCTGAACCGATCAGGTAACCGCGCACCACCGCCTCAATGGGCAGCGGTTTTAAACGCTTCACTACGATGGCACGGCCGTGCACCTGAGCGCGTTCGTTCGCCGCAACCACCGTCTCGGGATCAATGCCCGTCAGCTGGTTAGGGATGATGTGAGCGAGTTTCTTGAACCAGAAATCTGCCACAGCCGTCAGCACCGCGCCCTTGCCCGGTATCGGATCCGGCAGGATCACGTCGAAGGCGGAAAGCCGGTCGCTGGTGACAATCAGCATCTTGTCGTCGCCCACGGCGTAGATGTCACGCACCTTACCGCGCCCGAGCAACGGCAGGCTGGAAATGGTGGAATTAAAAAGCGGCTGGGTCATTTTCGGTTACTCACAATGGGGTTATTCATGAAATAGGGACACCTTCGCCAACATTTTACCGGTAGGAGATGCGGGGACGGCGCCGTCCCGCCAGTGCCAACTTTATGCGTCAGATACTGCGTCGATCTGCTCGGGGTCAAGATAATTTTCAGCATAGAGCCGATAAACACCCTGCCGCATAAAGACGTCGAAGAGATCGGGATCAATGTGGCCACCCTGGCTGAACTTGCGCATGATGCCGATCGCCTGCGAGAGCTTCATGCCCTGTTTGTAGGGCCGATCGCGCGCGGTGAGCGCCTCGAAGATGTCGGCGATGCCCATCATGCGCGCCTGCACTGACATTTGCTCGCGCGTGAGGCCTTTTGGGTAACCCTTGCCGTCCATGCGCTCATGGTGCCCACCAGCGTATTCGGCGACGTGCTTGAGATGCTTCGGCCAAGGCAGTGCCTCGAGCATCTTGATGGTCGAGACAATGTGATGGTTAATGACTTCGCGCTCCTCCGCGGTGAGCGTGCCGGCGCGGATGGCGAGGTTTTCGATTTCGTCGGCAGTGAGGAACTGCGTATCGACGCCCGCAGCATTGCGCCAGGAGCGGTGGGTACCAATGTCACGAATGCGCTGCTGGTCTTCGGGTTTCATGGCTTCACCACCGATATTGGCGCGGCGCAGGAACTCGCGTTCTTCGTCAAGATTCTCCACTTCATTCCAGCACTCGGCCCAACAAGCAGATTCGGCTGCCGGGTCGATTTTCTTGCGCAGGTCGAGTAACTTGCGCAGGGTGGCAATCTGCACATCGCGCTTCAGTACTTCGAAACGGGTGTCGATCAGGCCGATACGGTCGAAGATGGTTTGCAGCTTGGTGGCCTTGTCGACGACATGCACGGGCGTTGTCACTTTGCCGCAGTCGTGCAACAGGCCGGCGATCTTCAGTTCGTAGAGTTCGGCTTCGGACATTCTGAAGTCGGCAAGCGGTCCCTCCTGAATAGTGTTGGCTGCTTCGGCAATCATCATGGTCAGGGCCGGCACCCGCTGACAATGCCCCCCAGTGTAGGGTGACTTTTCGTCGATCGCCAGGTTGATGAGGTTGATAAAGGATTCAAAAAGTTCTTCCAACTGCACGATGAGCTGCCGGTTGGTCAGCGCGATCGCGGCCTGCGAAGCGAGCGATTCGGCGAGCCGCTGCTCGGCGCGGGAAAATGGCTGTACGGCTCCAGTGTCAGGGCTAAGCGAATTGATGAGCTGCAACACGCCGATGATTTCGCCTTCGTGGTTCTTCATCGGCACGGTCAGGAAGGAGCAGGATCGATAGCCGGTGCGTTCATCAAATTTGCGCGTGCCGGAAAAATCGAAGCCGGCCTCGGTGTAAGCATCGGCGATATTGACGGTCTTGTTGTTGATGACAGCATAGGCCGCGACCATTGAATTATTGGGTGCGCCTTGTTCGGTCATCAGCGGCAAGTTGGGGAAGCTGATCGGATTATCCGAGGTTCCCCCCAGCGCGATGCCGAGGCTGTTGTTGCGCACGATCTCGAAACGCAGTGCTTTGCCGTCTTCGGTAACACGATAGAGCGTGCCGCCGTCAGCATGGGTGATGGTCTTGGCGGCAATGAGGATTTTTTCCAGCAGGCGATGGATATCACGCTCGCTGGAAAGCGCTGCACCGATTTCGTTGAGCTGCTCGAGCCGGCGAAACAGGCTGTCGCTCGAATCATTCATTTCAGTTGCTTCGCTCGCGTTCATGCGCTATTCCCCGAGGCGTTACTTGATGCAGACCGCCCGCACCTGCTTCATGTCAGTGATGCCTTGCAGCACTTTTTCCATGCCATCCTGCTTGAGGGTGCGCATGCCGTCTTCCAGCGCCTGTGCCACCAGCTGGGCGACACGCGCATGTTCCTGAATGAGTTTCTTCACTGCGTCGGTGCCGACCATCAACTCATGCAAACCGAGGCGCCCTTTGTAGCCGGTGCCACCGCAGGCTTCGCATTTCGTCTCATTCTCGCCGGCCACCTTTGCCCGGAAGAGCGAAAACTGCCCTTTGTCGTTGCCGTACTTTTTCGCCCATTCCTTGTAAACCCCCTCATAGGCGGCCTTGCCATCGCGCTTGAAGGTTTCGGTGTTCGCCAGTTCCTCGCAATACTCCTGGACAAAGTGCTTCATCTCGTCCGGGCCCGGCGTGTAGGCCTCCTTGCACTTGCTGCACAACCGCTTGGCCAGGCGCTGGGCCAGGATGCCGAGCAGCGCATCGGCGAAGTTGAAGGGGTCCATGCCCATGTCAAGCAGGCGGATGATCGATTCGGGGGCGCTGTTGGTGTGCAGGGTGGCGAACACGAGGTGGCCGGTAAGTGAGGCCTCAATGCCGATGCCGGTGGTTTCGGCATCACGCATTTCGCCGACCATGATGATGTCCGGATCCGCCCGCAGAAAGGCTTTCATGATGACGGCAAAGTCGAGTCCGGCCTTCTTGTTGATCTGCACCTGGCGCAGGCCCTTTTGCGTGATTTCGACCGGATCTTCTGCCGTCCAGATCTTGGTATCCGGCGTATTGAGAAACTTCAGCACGGAGTGCAACGTTGTCGTCTTGCCGGAACCGGTCGGGCCGCAAACGAAGAACAAACCATAGGGTTTCGTGACAGTCGACTTAAGTCGCTCCTCGTTATGCGGCAGCAGGCCGAGCTTGTCCAGCGGTATCGGTTCGCCCGCCGCAAGGATACGCATCACGATGTCTTCGACACTTCCGGCGGTGGGAATCGTCGCCACCCGCAACTCGATATCAAGTGGGCCGTATTTCTTGAACTTGATCTTGCCGTCCTGCGGCTTGCGCTTTTCCGAAATATCCAGGTCGCACATGATCTTGATACGCGCAACGAGGGCGTTGCGGAAGCTGTAGGGCACTTCGATGTATTTTGCCAGCGAGCCATCCTTGCGCAGGCGGATCACCACCTTGTCCTTGCCCATGCCAGGTTCGACATGGATGTCGGAGGCGCCCTGCTGGTAGGCGTCGATGATAATTTTATTGACCAGTTTGACGAGTTCGTTATCGGAAGCAGCGGATACATCGTCGCTGCCTTCGATCTCCATGTCGCCCTCATCCATGGCGGAGAGCAGATCGCCAACATCGGAGTCATCCGAGAAAGCGCCACCGCCGAAGAACTGGTCGATCGTCTGCTTGAACTCACGGACGGTCGTTACCCGATAGACAATCTTGCTCTTCGCGAAGATGTTGTTGACGACGCGCGAACTCTTGACCTGCTCGGGGTCCATGCACAAGATGACGATGCCTTCGGCGGTATCCTCGATGGGAATCCACTGGTTCTGCTCCACATATTCGCGGCGCAAATTTTTCATCAAGTCGGTCGGTTTGATGCGGTCCGGCTTGTAGGGCTCGTAATTCACACCGAAAAACTTGGCCAGAGCGGCGCCGATGACGGGGACCTTGACCTGGAACTCGGTGATCAGCGCCTCTTCAACATCGGTATTTTTACGGCGTGCCGAACGACTGGCCAGATCCATTTCCTGGACGGAAACAATGGCGTCGAGCACCAAGTGGTCATATTTCGTCTTGACGACATGGGCCGGCCGGTTGCGCTGGGTAAAGGCAATGGCGAGCGTCTCGCACAGTCCCTTGACGCCTTCCTCCTGGACACTGGCGAAGGGGGCGCCAGCCCGGTTGTTGATGATCTGAACAACGCCGAGAAGTTCGCTGGTCTGGATTTCGGCGATCGGACTGACCAGCATCTGCTTGGTACGATAACCGGTGCGCCGATCCACTTCCTGCAAAAAACGCAGATTGGGGTTGATGGATTTAAGTTCGGCTTCGTCATAAACATCGCGGATATTGACAATATTCCTCGTCAGCGCGACGTTACCGGCAATACTCTGGTCGGCGATCGGTAGCTTGAGGTCCTTGAACGAGTTCAGGCCGGTCTTGACCTTGGAAACAATCGATGTCTTGTCATCGCTGACGGAGTAAATGGTCAGCCGGTCGGCGTTGAACAGTTCGCAAATATCCTGCGACAGTTCGAGCATGATCTCGTCGATGTTGGAAGTGGCGTGGATCTTGTTAGTGACTGCCTGCAGATTTTTGAAAAACGTCAGACGGTTTCCCAGTTCGCCCGCGCTCAAGGGGGCGCTGCTGTTCGGATTGATCGACGCCGGGCTCAATATCGCGCTCATGCCGCTATTTTCTCCATGGCTATGATTGTTTTTAACCCTCCTTGCAGCAGACTGGCATGCAGGCCACGCTGAGACAGCAGGAATGTTGCCGCCGAACTGCGGCGGCCGGTTTGGCAGTAAACGATGTATTGCTTGTTCTTGTGCAAGCTAGGCAAGGCGTCGCGCAACTCGTTGAGCGGAATGTTGATGGCGCCGGGGAAGCCGTCATGCCGGTATTCCGCAGGGAAGCGCACATCGATCCATTGGGCGCCGGCCGTAACCCGCTGTTGCGCCTCAGCCACATCGATACTCTGCAACAGCGGGGCACGCAATAGTCTGACAAAGTCAGCGCCGTTCAGCCGTAGCAGTTCACCATCGGTTTTCATGGTCACGGTGGCATTGCGGCAGGTTTCAGCAATCAGGGCCTCTTCGCCAAACGCATCGCCGCTCTTCAGTTCGGCCAGTTCGATTTGTGCACCCGCCACGCTGCGCGTCACCTGTGCCCGCCCCCGCTCTATGACATAGTAGTAGTCGCCCGGCTCATTCTGCCGCACAATTTCATCGTCCGCCTTGACGAACTGGCGTTTGAAACAGGTGAGCAGGCTATCGATATTCGCCGCCGGCAGGTTGGCAAAAGTGCCGAGCGTCAAGAGGCGCGCATCGAAAATACCCGACATGGCGCGCCAGTCAGCAGCATCCCCCGCTTCACCATCGGCACGTGCCGGCAAAGGCGGGGCCAACTGATCCCAGGTGACGAGAATATCCAGTGCATTTTCATCGAACCAGAGCAATTGGACATCGGTGATCGCTCTGACATTCACTGGATCGGCTCCCCCCTTGCCCAAGGGGGATAGCGCTGCATCGAAGCCGCCGACGATCACCTTGTTGCCGCCACCGGGATAGCCCAGCTTGAGTTCTCCGCTGAGCAAATAGACCACCCGGTGCTCCCAGCTGAAATCAAGCGGTTTTAGTCCGCGCTGGAAAGACTCCAACTTGGCCAGGGATACAACCTGCAACAGACTTTCCCGCCCGAGCCCGGAGAGAGGGGTCAGGCAAGCCAGGGTTTGCGGCGTTACGGTTACCAGATTCATAACTCGAACATCTGATTATTCTGCAACATGCGCGGTAGAAACTCGCCGATGCTTTCCTCGATTTCCTCCATCGTCAGCTCGATTTGGCCGGGCTTGAGGTGGGTAATATAGATTTCCGGCCGGGACTGGAGATAGCGCAGTTCGTCCAGCAACATGCTCGGGCACAGGTGTAGCGAAGCCTGCGCAACCCTGCGTTCCCGATTCGAAAAAGCGGTCTCGATCAGCAGCGCTTTCAGGTTATCGATCGCATTCACGGCCTGCCATAATTCGCGGCAGGGTCCCGTATCGCCGGAAAAGACCAGGCTTGCCGCTCCCGAATCAAGCTGGTAGCCGACGGCTGGCACCGTGTGATTGACCGGCAAGGGCACGATGCGGCGCCCGTTCAGTTCGACGACCTGGCCGACCGAAATGCTCTCGAAGCGCAACCAGGGGGCCTCGGCAGCCGGAATTTCCGAGAAATCGGGCCAGACGGCCCAATTAAAAATATGTGCACGCAAAATCTCTTCGGTGGCCGGAAGGGCATGGACGATCAGCGGCCGGTTGCGCATGTCACCCACCGTATCGATCATCAATGGCAGGCAGGCGATGTGATCCATATGGCTATGCGTGAGAAACACATGGTCGATCTGAGCCAATTCGGCGATCGAAAGATCAGCCACGCCCGTGCCGCAATCGATCAGGACGTCGCTGTCGACGAGTATCGAAGTGGTGCGCAGGTGACGGCCACCAATGCCACCGCTGCAACCCAGAATGCGTAATTTCATTTATTTTGTCTCAAAGGTCGTCACCCCATCCCAGCCGGCGCCCGGCGGTTCCAGACGACAGTGATTGATCCGCTTGGCGTACAGATCATATAGGTAATGGGGCCGGTTGCGCGTCAAATTGAGCAACAACCGTTCGGCTTTATCCCAGTCCTGGGTCCGGTAAGCCTGCAGGGCGTCATTCCAGAGCTTGAGCTGTTCGAGGGTTGCGCTGTCGATCTGCCCTTCGATGCCGAGCGGCTCATAGATACCGACAGGTTCGGCCTTACCCTTGACGCGTACCCGGTCAAGCTCACGCAAAATAAAACCCTTACCCAGTTTTTCACGCGTACCGTCACTGACGATGATGCCCACCCCATACTGTTTGGTAATGCCCTCAAGGCGCGAACCCAGGTTTACTGCGTCCCCCATCACCGTATAGGCCTTGCGTACCGACGAACCCATATCGCCCACCGTCATCGGACCGGTGTTGATGCCGACGCCGATCTTGAGCTCAGGCCAGCCCTTGGCCTGGAGATCGTGATTCAGCGTTTTCAGCGCCGCCTGCATCTCAAGAGCGGTTAGAACGGCATGGCGCGCATGTTCGGGGTCGACCACGGGCGCGCCCCAAAACGCCATGATCGCGTCCCCGATGTATTTGTCGAGCGTGCCGCGCTGCTTGCGTACCACCTCGGTCATGGCCCCGAGATATTCATTCATCAAGGCCGCCAGTTGATCAGGCTGCAAACCCTCGGAGATGGTGGTGAAGCCGCGGATGTCAGAAAACAAGACCGTCAACTCTTCCTTGCGTCCGGCCATGCTGTAACCTTCGGGGTTCTTCGCCATCTCATCCACCAGTTCGGGCGGGACGTACTGACCAAACAGTTCCGTAAACTGCCGCTTGATTTTGGACTCGACGAAATACCCCCATGACATATTCAGCACATAAAGAAGAAGTACCAGCGCCAGGACATCCGCAAAAGGCAGTACCAGATTGCCAACGTTCCAGAGCGCGATATTGAAACCAGACAAGATCGTAACCACCGTAATCCCCAACAGCGTGGCGAAGAGCGGGGAAAGCAGGGGAAGTACAAACACCATGAGCGCACCCGCAACCAGCACCTGCAAGAGATCAGCCGCCAGCAAGTAGTCGGGGCGGTGTTTCACGTTACCGTCAAGCATGCCGGCGATCAGGTTGGCGTGCACTTCGACCCCTGGGTAGACCGTCTCCACCGGTGTGGCGCGCATGTCCATCAAGCCGGGCGCCGTGGTGCCGATCAGCACGATGCGGTCCTGCAGTTTTTCGACTGCGACACGGTCTTTCAGCACGTCCGTCGCCGAGACATAGGCAAAACTGCCCTGCGAACCACGAAACGGAATAAGTGCAGCGACATCCTCATCCACCGGAATGCGCAAGCTGTCGCGCAGGCCGGGCAGTTCAAGCCACTCCAGTCCCCCGTAATCCGTACCACCAGCATCGGCAATGCCCGGCACGACAGGCGGAAACCCCTGGAGTACGCGCACTAGGGCGAGCGAGAGCGCTTCGTAGTACGCACCCTGATACTCGGCCAGCAGGGGGACGCGCCGGGAAATGCCATCGAAATCGACGATGGAATTGAAATGGCCGGCTCCCGCAGCGGCAGATTGCAGGATAGGAAGATTCGCACCATAACTTTGCCAGCGGGTGAAGCCAATCGGCTTGCCGGCAAAGCTGCCGGGCGAAAAAGTCGGCGCTGGCAGGACGCCGCTCGACTGTCCATTTTCATCGTTGGACAGGTAGTAACCGAGGATCACCGGACGATTCTTCAGGGCGGCGGCAAAACGGGCATCGTAATCAAGGCGCGGGCGCATTTCGCGGAATGCATCCTGGAATGCGGGGTTGTCACGCAGGTCTCGTTGTGCCATGGCTTCGAGGGCTTTGATACCCGAACTGACATCCGGCTCGGCAAAAACCATGTCGAAACCCAGCACCTTAATGCCGTAGCGGTCGAACAACTTGTCCATGAGCAGGGCGAGGCGATCGCGCCCCCATGGCCAGCGTCCCTGCTCCGCCAGTGATTTTTCGTCGATATCAACAATGACGACTCGGTCGTCGATGCCGCCCGGCATGGTCAAGCGCAAGCGGGCATCATAAAAGATCGCGTCCAGCCGATCGATCAGCCCGATGCGATAAACCTGTGCGGCATGACCGAGCATGCCAACTAACAACACCAATCCGAGGACATACCGTATCCAATGCTTCTTCACGGCACTGTCCGCCTCAAGCCTTGATGAAGAACTCCATCTTCACGCCGGCCAGCTCAATGATGTCGTGACTCTTGAGTTCGTGCGCCTGGGTCCCGATAGCAGTGCCGTTGACCAGCGGAAACTTGGCCCCCTCGACATGGGTCAAGAAATAGCTGTGCGGACGCCGCGTGAGCACCGCCACCTGGACGCTGGGCTTGCCCAGCGTCGTCAGCGACTTGACGAGATCGAGTGTCCTGCCGGCATTGCTGCCGGTGAGCACCTGAATCGCACCCAGGACCACGTCAGCAGCTTCGGCTGGCGGCACAGCCAGTGTAGGAGCTGGAGAGGGGGCAGGCTCAGGTTCAGGCGTCGCCGCAACAGGGGGGGCTTGAGGCGGCGCTGCAGATACATGAACCGCAGCCGGGGCAACAGGGGGCGGGGGGGCGGCATGGATCGGCGGGGCCAGATTAACCGGGGCCATCATTGCAGGCGCCGCTTCAGCTAGCTTGCCGTCAGCCTGTTCGACAGCCTTGCGCATCATGTCGGAGCGCAACACCATGGTTTTCTCGAAATCAGTCTGGGATCCCGGCTGCGCGGCCTCCTTGACATATTTCAGGCGGTACTTGCCGAGTTCGATGACATCGTTGTTCTGCAGGAAATGCTTCTGCGCGCGCTGGCCATTCACGAATGTGCCGTTGGTGCTGTTCAAATCCTCGAGAAATGAGTCGTTGAGGATCGTCACGATCACCGCATGCTCGCCCGAGATCGCCAGGTTGTCGATCTGGATATCGTTGTGCGCCTTGCGGCCAATGGTGGTGCGCTCCTTATCTAGGGATATTTCCTTGAGCACCAGATTGTCCATGCTGAGTATGAGCTTAGCCATCTTGACAGTCCTTCAAGACTTCAAACATTATTTGAACCATGACCTCAAATGTCCCTTCCAGCCGCCGGATGCGTTCAGCGCCGGAAAGGGTTCCTTAATTCTAGCGAGGATAACCGACACATTGTCCCGGCCGCCATTATCGTTTGCCTTTTGCACCAATTGCGTCGCGCACATGGGTAAATTTGACGACAAAGCCGACATTGTCGCGGCAATTTCATCATCTTCCACCATATCATTGAGACCATCCGAGCAAAGCAGGTAAATATCGCCCGGTAGTGCCTCATATTCATTGACTTCGGTATCCACGGTCATCTCCACACCCAAGCCACGCGTCACCAGGTTCTTGTTCATGGAGTAACGCGCCTGCTCAGGCGTAATCATGCCGCTGTCAATCTGTTCCTGCAATAGTGAGTGATCGCGGGTCAACCGTTTCAGCGTATTGTCGCGCAGCCGGTACAGCCGTGAATCCCCCACATGCGCGACGGCAATACGGTTGTCAAAAAACTGCACCATGACCAGCGTGGTGCCCATTCCGGTGAATTTTGAGTGGGTTTGCGCAGCAGTATGAATAGCAGCATTAGTGCGGCCGACCACATCGATCAGCACTTCACGTACCCAAGTCTGACCGTTGGCGTTGACTTCGTGAGGCGACCGATTCTTGAAAGCAGTCAGCAACTCACTGCCCAGCACCGTCGTCGCCATGCCGCTCGCCACCTCGCCGGCATTGTAACCGCCCATGCCGTCAGCGAGGACGGCCAAGCCAAACTGGGGATTGACCAGCACGGAATCTTCGTTGTGCGCGCGCACACGACCGCTATCGGTACAGGTCACCATTTCGATGGCGTTTGAAAAATCGATAATCTCCATGCCTTACGCCTTGCTCACCACAAAGTCTCAATTTGATAGTCGCCTGAATCCACAACTTGATGAAATAACATAACGATGCACGCCATTCTTACAGCCGACCCTCAAATCAGTCAATCACTTTTCATGCCCGAGGATGTATGCCACATGAAAAAGCCGCGCCGGATTGCTCCGGTGCGGCTCTCTGGGAATTGCAACGCCGTCCTACCGACGCCAACTTTTACAGCAGCGCCTTCAGCAGCTTGGCCATCTCCGAGGGGTTGCGCGTCACGGTGAATCCGCACTCTTCCATGATGGCCAGCTTGGCATCTGCCGTATCGGCACCACCGGAAATCAGCGCGCCCGCATGACCCATGCGCTTGCCGGCGGGCGCAGTGACACCGGCGATAAACCCGACCACCGGCTTCTTCATGTTGTCCTTGCACCAGCGCGCAGCTTCTGCCTCGTCCGGGCCGCCGATCTCGCCGATCATGATCACAGCGTCGGTATCGGGATCGTCGTTGAACATGCGCATGATGTCGATGTGCTTCAGTCCATTGATCGGGTCGCCGCCGATACCGACTGCCGAGGACTGGCCGAGACCGAGTTCGGTAACCTGTGCGACCGCTTCGTAGGTCAGGGTTCCGGAGCGCGACACCACGCCGATGCGGCCCTTGCGGTGGATGTGGCCAGGCATGATGCCGATCTTGACTTCGTCGGGCGTAATCAGGCCGGGGCAGTTCGGACCGAGCAGCAGCGTTTCCTTGCCACCCTTAGCGACCTTCTGCTTCATCTTGTTGCGCACCACCAGCATGTCACGCACGGGAATGCCTTCGGTGATGCAGATGGCGAGATCGAGGTCGGCTTCGCAAGCTTCCCAGATCGCATCGGCGGCACCGGCGGGCGGCACGTAGATAACTGAGACGGTCGCGCCGGTGGCGGCTTTCGCGTCTTTCACCGTGGCGAAGATCGGCACGTCGAAGATCGACTCGCCGGCCTTCTTCGGGTTCACGCCGGCAACGAAGCAGGCCTTGCCGTTCGCGTACTCGATGCACTTCTCGGTGTGGAACTGGCCGGTCTTGCCGGTAATGCCCTGGGTGATGATCTTGGTGTCTTTGTTGATGAGGATGGACATGTAATTTACCTCACTTGACGGCTGCGACGATCTTGGTCGCAGCTTCCGCCATGGTGTCGGCGGCAATGATCGGCAGACCAGATTCGGCGAGGATCATCTTGCCGAGGTCTTCGTTGGTGCCCTTCATGCGGACAACTAATGGAACCGAGAGGTGAACCTCTCGGGCGGCAGAAACGACGCCGGCAGCGATGGTGTCACATTTCATGATGCCGCCGAAGATGTTGACGAGGATGCCCTTGACCTTGGTATTCTTCAGCATGATCTTGAAGGCTTCAGTCACTTTCTCGGTGGTGGCGCCACCGCCCACGTCGAGAAAGTTGGCCGGCTCTGCGCCGAATAGCTTGATGGTGTCCATGGTCGCCATGGCGAGGCCAGCACCGTTCACCAGACAACCGATGTTGCCATCGAGGCTGATATAGGCGAGATCGAATTTGGAAGCCTCGATCTCGTCGGCATCCTCCTCATCGAGGTCACGATAGGCGACGATCTCGGGCTGTCGGTAGAGCGCGTTGGAATCGAAGTTGAACTTGGCGTCGAGCGCCTTGATGTTGCCGTTGCCTTCAAGGATCAGCGGATTGATTTCCGCCAGCGAGGCATCGGTTTCCATGTAGCAGGTGTAGAGCTTCTTGAAAGTGTCGATGGCCTGGGTCTGCGAAGCGGTCGGTACGCCGATGCCATCCGCCAGTTCCTTGGCCTGCGCGGCGGTCAGGCCGACGAGGGGGTCGACGAAGACCTTAATGATCTTCTCGGGTGTACTGTGCGCCACTTCCTCGATGTCCATGCCGCCTTCGGATGAGGCCATGATCGCAACCTTCTGCGTGGCGCGGTCAGTCAGTGCCGCGACGTAGTATTCCTTCCTGATGTCAGCACCGTCTTCGATCAGCAGGCGCCGTACCCTCTGGCCTCCCGGGCCGGTCTGATGGGTCTTCAACTGCATGCCGAGAATGGCGCTGGCATGCTGGCGCACTTCGTCGAGTGACTTGGCGAGCTTGACGCCGCCACCCTTGCCACGTCCACCGGCATGGATCTGCGCCTTGACGACCCAGACGTTGCCACCTAGCTGTTCTGCGGCCTTGACGGCCTCATCGACGGAAAAACAGGGAAAACCGCGCGGTGTCGACACGCCGAACTTCCGCAGGATTTCCTTGCCCTGATACTCGTGGATCTTCATGGATCTTCCTTGCCGAGGGGTGTTATTGGAGATTCACAGCCTGTTGTGCCATGAATAATATCATGTTATGGGCAATGCAGTTTTATTGATGAACGCTACAGATCGACTACCCAGTCGATGCTCGACGGTGGCAGGTAATGTCGCTGTACCTGGGAAAAATAAAAACGCTTGGCGACGAAAGCTGCATCAATCATGCCGCAACTGGCGGCCGGATTGGCGCCACTGGCGTGGAAATCGGCAAAACCGGCCGGCTGGTTGATGAGTACGGTACCCGTCAGGTTGAACGAAAGTGCAACGCCTTCACGCAAGGCAACATCCTCAGCAAGTTGCTGCACATGCGGACGCGTTGCATGTACTAGGAAGTTGAGCGCACCCTTTTCGCGCATGGTGGCTTCGGCCAGCGCCAAGCTTTCTGCGGCATTGGCTGTCGAGACCACGATTGCGATAGGGCCAAAGCGTTCCTCCATGAACAGCCTGCCCTGGTCGGCCGTGGCGTGAATCAGCAAGGGCGAATGTACGTGTGCCTCTGGCCATTTCGGATGGTCTAGCGGCGATGAATAACGCAATATGTTGGCCACGCCTTCGGCCATGTCGCACGCTGCCCGGATGCGCGCAATGGTCGCCGGTGACTGGATCGCGCCGAGCACTTCCACGGCACGGACAGGATCTTCAAGAAACTTGCCGAGCGCATAGGCAAGATCCATCCCGAACTGTCCATCACTGATGAGCCCCTCCGGCGTCTGCACACCCTCGCGGCTGACAAAAATGACGCGCGGCGTGGCACGTAGCTGTCCAGAATCCAGGCACAGCGAAAGCACCAGGTTTTTCAGCAACGCGTTGTAGTCGTAGGTCGAATCGACCAGCACGCAATTGACGCCGCCAATCTCGACAAACAGGCGAGCCTGACGTGCAGCGTCAAGTAGCCAGGTACCGAAATCGGGCGCTCCCGCATAGTCGATGAGCCGGATATCCTGGTTCAGCGCCACATCGCGCGCCAACGGGCCATCGGGATTGCCGACCAGCAACGTCACCAAATTGGCATCGAACCCCGCTTCCTTCAGCACCAGGCGCGCCACAGCCACGGCGATAGCCAAAGGGAGGATCGCGGTGGGGTGCGGCTTGATAATCACCGGGTTGCCGGTGGCGAGGCTGGCAAACAGGGCGGGGAAGGCGTTCCAGGTCGGCTGGGTGGCACTGCCAATAATCAGCGAAACACCGATGGGCGCCACCATGAAGCGCTTTTCGAGCCGCTGGCTGACGTTGCGCTGCCACTCGGCCTGTTCAGGGATTTGTGTCATTTCACGATGAGCCCACGCCAGCGCCTCCAGGCCGCGCGCTTGCGCCTGCGGTCCGCCAGTGAGAAATGCCAGTCCGAGGCTTTGGCCTGTGGTGTGCATCAAAGCGTAGGCCATTTCCGGACTACCAGCATTCAACCGCGCCAGAATTTCGAGGCAGACGCCGGTGCGCGCCTCGATGCCGGCGCGCACCCAGGACGGCATCGCTGTCTTGGCGACATCGATCAGCGCATCCGGGTTGCAACATGGGTAGGACAGATTGAGGGCGAGACCATAGGGAGAAACTTCTTCACCGCCGCGCCCCTGCACACCGGGCTGATCCAGATAAAACTGGGCATCACGATAGGCCTCGAAGGCGCGCTGTCCCTCATCCATCGCGGTTTCGCCATACACGCGTGGGTTTTCGGCATAGGGCGACCAGTGGGTGCGGCGCGTGATCGCGGCTTGCGCCTGATCGAGCAGCGCACGATGTTTGTCGAACAGCGGATGGGGCATGGCGGTCTCCAGAGTAAGCGCCGTGATAAAGTTCGCCCCCTCATTGTATTGATGTATCGGGATTTTGCGCCGCCTTCGAGAGTCGGCAGCCCCGGGGGAGAGGAAATCATGAAATCGGATCGCGCACTAGACGCCATCGAAACCGCCAGTCGCGACGAGATCGTCGCCCTGCAGACCGAACGTCTGCGCTGGAGCCTGCAACATACCTACGACAACGTCGCCCACATCCGCGCCAAATTCGACGCAGCGGGCGTCAAACCGGCCGACTTCAGGGAACTGGCAGATATTGCCAAATTCCCCTTCACGACCAAGCAGGATCTGCGCGACACCTACCCTTTCGGCATGTTTGCCGTACCTGAAGGCAAGGTGGTGCGCGTGCATGCCTCATCCGGCACGACCGGCAAGCCCACCGTCGTCGGCTACACGCAAAACGACATCGACAATTGGGCGCAACTGATGGCACGCTCGATTTACGCCGCGGGCGGGCGGCCCGGCGACAAGGTGCATGTCTCCTACGGTTACGGCCTGTTCACCGGTGGCCTGGGCGCGCACTATGGCGCCGAGCGACTGGGTTGCACGGTAATTCCCTTCGGCGGCGGCCAGACAGAGCGCCAGGTCCAGTTGATCCAGGATTTCAAGCCTTCGATCATCATGGTGACGCCTTCCTACATGCTGGCAATCGCCGATGAATTCGACCGCCAGGGCTTGAGTCCGGCCGATTGCGCGTTGAAGATCGGCATCCACGGCGCGGAACCCTGGACGCAGCAAATGCGTCTCGAGATCGAGAAGCGCTTTGCTATCGACGCCATCGACATCTACGGCCTTTCGGAAGTCATGGGACCAGGCGTGGCGCAGGAATGCATCGAAAGCAAGGACGGGCCGGTCATCTGGGAAGACCACTTCTACCCGGAAATCATCGACCCGCAAACCGGCGCAGTGCTGCCGGATGGCGAACTCGGTGAGTTGGTATTCACCTCGCTGACCAAGGAAGCGCTGCCGATCATCCGCTACCGTACCCGTGACCTGACGCGCCTGTTGCCGCCGACCGCGCGCAGCATGCGGCGCATCGCCAAGATCACCGGCCGCTCGGACGACATGCTGATCATCCGCGGCGTGAACGTCTTCCCCTCGCAGATCGAGGAACTGATCCTCAAGCAACCGAAACTCTCGCCGCATTATCAACTCGAAGTCAGCCGGGAAGGTCACCTGGATGCGATGGACGTAAATGTCGAGATCAAGCCCGAATTCGCCACCGCCACGGCGGCCGAGAAGGAGTTTGTCGCCCACGAATTGCAGCACCATATCAAGTCCTACGTCGGTATTTCGACGCGCGTCGACATCAAGGCCGTCGGCTCCGTGGAGCGCTCGATCGGCAAAGCCAAGCGGGTGATCGACTCGCGCCCCAAGTAATTCCATGGACGACATTACGCGGGCGAGTCGCGACGAAATTGCCGCATTGCAACTCCTGCGTCTGCAGGCGACGCTGCAGCGCACTTATGCACGGGTGCCACATTACCGTCAGAAGTTCGCTGCCCATGGCGTGCATCCGGATGATCTGAAATCGCTCGATGACTTGGCCAGGTTTCCCTTCACCAGCAAGGAAGATCTGCGCCAGACTTACCCTTACGGCATGTTCGCCGAACCTCTGGAAAACATCGTGCGGCTGCATGCCTCGTCAGGAACCACCGGGAAACCCACGGTCGTCGCCTACACGCAAAACGATATCGATACTTGGGCCGGCATCATGGCACGCTCGATTGCGGCGGCGGGCGGAACTAAGCAGGACATCATCCACATTACCCACGGCTACGGCCTGTTCACCGGTGGCCTCGGCGTACATTACGGCGCCGAGCGACTGGGCTGCACCGTCGTGCCGATCTCTGGCGGCCAAACCGAACGCCAAGTGCAACTGATCCGTGATTTCGGTGCAACGATGATTGTCGGCACGCCGTCCTACGTACTCAACATCGTCGACGCATTCGAGCGTCAGGGCCTCGATCCGGCCAAATCAAGCTTGCAACGTGGCATCTTTGGCGCGGAACCCTGGGGTGAAAGCATGCGCGCTGAGCTGGAGTCCCGGCTCGGCATCGTCGCCATGGATTTGTATGGCCTCTCCGAACTCATCGGGCCGGGCGTGGCCGTCGAGTGCATCGAGTCGCGCGACGGCCCGACCATCTGGGAAGATCACTTCTTCCCGGAAATCATCGATCCAGAAACCGGCAAGGTCCTGCCTGACGGCTCACCGGGAGAATTGGTGTTCACATCGCTCACCAAGGAAGCGCTGCCGATCGTGCGCTACCGCACGCGCGATCTGACACGACTATTACCCCCGACCGCTCGCAGTTTCCGCCGCATCGGCAAGATCACCGGACGTTCGGATGACATGCTGATCATTCGCGGCGTCAATCTCTTTCCTTCGCAGATCGAGGAGCTGATTCTCAAGACACCCAAGCTGTCACCGCATTACCAGCTTGAAGTGACGCGCAAAGGCCACATGGACGACCTGACTGTGCGCGTGGAACTCAAACCCGAATTCTCTGCCGCGACTGCGGCAGTGCGCGAAGCTGCCGGTGGGGAACTCCGCCACCACATCAAGGCGCTGATCGGCATCAATACCAAAATCGAAGTGATGGAAGTCGGCGGTGTCGAACGCTCTGCCGGCAAGGCCAAACGCATCGTCGATTCACGCTCATGAGACACCTGTGAAACCCCATCACTGGCCTTGGACCTTCCTGTTTTTCAGTACGCTTGGCGTCATCACGACCATTGCCGGCATTGCCGCACTCGCTGGTTTGTTCAAGGAAACTCATCCCCTGTTGCGCGACGAGCTCGCCGGCTGGGGATTGATCGTATCGGCTATCGCCTTCTTTCTTTCGGGCGCATTTCCGCTCGTATTGCGGCGTCTTGCAGAAAAAGAGGGGGCATGAACCTCAAGCTTGCAATTTGATGCCACGGCCGCCTCAAAACCGCTTATTAACCTACTAATACCGTTGTAATTACTGCTTCACCCGGGCAGCAGACCGGCAGAATTCGAGCACTTGGAATTTTCTTCTGGGACTCGGTTGCCTTGACAAAGCCCTCGCAACATTTGCTCATCACCCTCCTGACCTGCGGGCTCCTTGCGATTCCGTTTGCTGCACGTGCTGATGGAGATGCAGCGGCCCGTAAAAATCCAGTCAGTCAGGGCTCTTCGGTCATCACAGAGGAGGCGTTGCATGCGTGGTTCAAGGAACAGGACAAGGTACTCGACGAGATTCTCGTGCGCCTGTCGCGCATTGAGTCCCTGGTTGCCGATATTCACCAGCTGCTGCTCCGGCTGCCTGACTATGGCCAGGCAGCCTCCGCACCGCCACCGGTCGTCACCCGTAGCGCCCCGGCAGCACAACCCGCCGCAGCGGTGCCAGCGCCAACACTAACGCCAACACCAGGACCCGTCCCGACACCCGCTCCCGTAGCGGTGGCCAAACCCGGTTTTCTGGATAAATGGCTGCCCCAGTTGGCAGGGGCGAGCCTGCTTGCCTTACTCCTGCTCTGGTGGTCGCGACGCCGCGCATCACGGCAGATACCGTCGCAGGAGACCGAGCTTACTGAAGAGGATGTGACGGATGAGGAACAGATTTCGGCAGTTGAGCCTCATGCAACTGAAGAGCAACCCGCCCCGCAGCCAGTAGCGACGGAAGCCACAACTCCATCAGTTGCTCCAGCTGCGCCGCCCAAACCCGCAACACCTGAACCCAAACCCGTAACACCTGCTCCGGCAACTGCGGTAAAAAGCGCACCGCCACTCGTCGCACCGGCGCTTAGCAGCCAAAGCGACCAGGCGCTTGAACTTGCCGAAATCATGTTGGCAATGGGTCTGGGCAGCGGCGCAGCACAAACCTTGGCGGAACAAATCCAGAATGAACCCAAGCAGGCATTGCGGCACTGGCTAAAACTGCTCGAAATCTATCGGAAGAATGGTCAGCAGGAAGAATTCGAACGTTCCGCCGAAGAGTTACGTCAGCATTTCAACGTGCAGCCTGAGGACTGGAAGGCAAGTGCCGACGCCTATCGCGGCATTGAAAGCTTCCCGCATATTGCGAAGCGCTTGACCGAGTTGTGGAGAACCCCTGACTGCCTGATCTATATGCAGAATCTGCTCGACGATAACCGCGGCGGTGCCCGCGCAGGATTTCCTCAAACGGTAGCCGAGGAATTACTGCTGCTGACAGGCATGCTCAAATTTGCGGACAGCCCTGCGTAAACCAACGCCCCTGCTGACTCTATACCGGATTATCGATTTCAATGTAGTCGCAGGCCAGGCCAAAACGCGCCGCGAGGTGCTCGCCTAGCGCCATCACGCCAAAACGCTCAGTGGCATGATGGCCGGCCGCCAGGTAGGGCACACCGGATTCGCGCGCTAGATGGACTGT
>JAABQX010000039.1:24668-25120 GCA_011391215.1 Rhodocyclaceae bacterium | reverse complement strand
ATCGACGAGTTCCGGCGCGGCAATGGCCGGAATGTCGATGCGGGCGCCATCCGCATAAATCTGCGAACCATTGCCGCCGAGCGTCACCACCAGCGCGCGCACTTCACCCGCAATGTCTTCCAGCGTCTTGCCAGTGCGCTCGGTGAGCAGCTTGGCCTCATAGTCATTCACCGTGCAATAGTCGGCCAGCTTGATAAAGTCGAGCAACTCCGCGCCGTTGAACATCGGCAAGCCCTGACCCGGATCGAAAATGAAGGGAATGCCCAGCGCGTGGAATTCGCGCGCATGCTGCAGCATGCCCTCGCGGCCGTCCGGTGAAACGATGCCCAGCTTCACATCGCTCGCCTCCGCAATGTGATTCAGATGCGAGAAGTTCATCGCCCCCGGATGAAAAGCGGTGATCTGGTTGTCGTCCATATCGGTGGTGATAAAAGCCTGCGCGGTATAGCTGT
>JAABQX010000039.1:0-24658 GCA_011391215.1 Rhodocyclaceae bacterium | reverse complement strand
GTCGGGAATCTGGCGCACATGCTGCACCGGTAACTCGAGATGCTTGAGACGCGTCATGTAGAGGCCGGAGTCGTCACCCACCGCCGCCATGATGAGTGGTGATCCGCCTAGCAGACGCAGGTTGTAGGCGATGTTGCCGGCGCAACCGCCGTATTCGCGCCGCATGTCGGGCACGAGGAAGGCGACGTTGAGGATGTGGATCTGCTCCGGCAGGATGTGATTCTTGAAGCGGTCATTGAACACCATGATGGTGTCGTAGGCGAGGGAGCCACAAATAAGTGTGTTCATAGTGTGCGGTCAGGGATAGAAAAGATAGAGGCGATAGCCGACGGCGGGAACGCCGAGCGCTTCCAGCGTCAGTTTGACGGGAATGTCCGAGCGGGCGACAAAACCGGCCCGGATGGACAGGCTGGGGGAGAGATAATCTGCCGGCGCCAGCACCTTGCGCACCATGGCAGCGTCGCGCGTGTCGGTCAACGTCAGCTCGAGATGGGGGTATTCCTGGTCGAAGGGTGCGCGGTTTTTCAGCGTGGCCGTAAACAGCAGGCGGTCGCCGTCGGCCGGCGCGAGATCCGAGGTCTCGATGCTCAACATTTCCGGCTTGCGCGGATGCGCCAGTACACAGCCCAATAGATCGCAACCGGCGACCAGCGCGGGGCGCAATTCCGGCAGCAACACGCCAAGTTCGATACGAAAAACGAACAGCAACTGCCCGATCGTCAGCACCAACAGTAACAGCACGCCAGTGATCCACGGCCAGCGACGAGGCGGTGGAGGCGGAGCCGCAACTGCCGACCAGGCCTCGGGAAAAACCACTTCTTCAGGTTCTGAATCAGCAATGAGGGCCACCTCAGGTGCGGGTGGCGACTCATTCTGTATATCGTCGGACTCCGGGTCTGGCTCCAATTCGGCCTCGACCATTGCCGTGCCGTCCTGTGGGAGCCGACTTTCACTGTTGTCCTCCGCGGCGGCTTCTTCAGGCAGAAGCGCGAAATCCATTTCCGCTAATGGGCTGACCGCTTCGGTAACGCGGGTACCGATCTCCGCAATGGGTGGCACCTCGGCCGCAGACTCGATTTCGGCTTCGCCTGGGGGCTCCGGCTCGGGCGCCCTGTCCGCCACCATAACTTGAGTGTCATCCGGCAACACAGCTTCAGGCTCGACAGTCATCTCGACCGCAAAGCCGGTTACAGTTTCTGGCTGGAGTTCGACTTCGGCAGGCAAGATTGCCTCTGTGCGCCGTTGCGGAGCGGCCGGGGCACGATGCTGGCCGATGACCAGTGCGACCTCGTCGGTCAGGCTGTCGAATGCATTGAAAACACCATGACAGCTACCGCAACGCGCCAATCCATTGCGCGCCTTCAATTGCTCGGGCGTCACGCGAAACGCGGTTTCACAGTGGGGGCAACGCGTCAGCATGTTCCCTCCAGCCGTACCCAGCCTTCATGTACCGCTCCCACATGGAGCGACAGGAAGGGTGCGTAAGCAGCGATAACCTGGTTGGCCTGCGCCTCGAGTACACCGGATAGCGCCAACCGCCCGCCCGGCTTGACTCGCGCCGTCAGTAGTGGTGCGAGCAACATGAGCGGATTGGTCAGAATATTGGCGACCACCAGATCGAAGGTTTCGGTGAGAACATCTCTCGAATGGGCGAGGCGTAGCGCGACATGGTTGCGCGCCGCATTATCCGCAGCGGCGGTCAGCGCGGCCTTGTCGATGTCGATACCAAGTACGTCGGCGGCGCCCAGTTTCAGCGCCGCAATACCGAGGATACCGGAGCCGCAGCCGTAGTCGAGCAAGGAAGCGCCCGGCTGGATGGCCTGTTCCAGCCATTCCAGGCAGAGTCGCGTGGTCGGATGGCTGCCGGTGCCGAAGGCCAGGCCCGGGTCGAGTTCGAGATTGATCGCCATCGGATCGGGCGCGACGTGCCAGGAAGGCACGATCCAGAGTCGTCCGGAGATGCGGATCGGCTCGAACTGCGATTGCGTCAGCCGCACCCAGTCCTGTTCGGCAACCTCGTCGAGGCTAAGCTCAGGAAGGTCCTTGATACCTGCATCAGCCACGGCATCGGCAATGCGGCCCATGAGGTTCTCGCCGGGCTCGAACAGCGCGACGATGCGACTATCCTCCCACAAAGGGGTTGTCGGGGAGCCCGGCTCCCCAAACTGCGGTGTCTCGCGCTCAGTGCCGGCCAGCGCATCCTCGACACTGACCGAGATCGCCCCCGCCGCCAAAAGCGCATCGGAAAACGCCTCGGCGTGCGCGGCGTCTGTTTCTAGCGTGACCGATACCCACACGCTACTTACCCTTGCTGGCCTCTTCCTTGGCCGCCAGTTTTTCTTCGAGATAGTGGATGCTCGTGCCGCCCTTCATGAAGCGCTCATCGAGCATGAGTTCCTGATGCAAGGGAATATTGGTCTTGATGCCATCCACCATCATTTCCGACAAAGCGATGCGCATACGGCGGATCGCCTGCTCGCGCGTGTCGCCATACGCGATGACCTTGCCGATCATCGAATCGTAGTGCGAGGGTACGGTGTAGCCGGAGTAAGCGTGCGAATCGACCCGGATGCCCGGGCCGCCTGGCGGATGCCAGTTCGTGATTTTGCCGGGAGATGGCGTGAACTTGAACGGATCTTCCGCGTTGATACGGCATTCGATGGCATGGCCCCTGAGCTCGATATCGCGCTGGCGCAGCCAGAGCTTTTCGCCGGCGGCAACACGAATCTGCCCCTGCACGATATCGATGCCAGTGGTCAGTTCGGTCACCGGATGCTCCACCTGCACACGCGTGTTCATCTCGATGAAGTAGAACTCGCCATTCTCGTAAAGGAACTCGAAGGTGCCGGCGCCGCGATAGCCGATTTTCCGGCAGGCCTCGGCACAACGGTCGCCGATACGCGTGATGGCACGCCGATTGACCTCCGGGGCCGGCGCTTCTTCGATGACTTTCTGGTGGCGGCGCTGCATCGAGCAATCGCGCTCACCCAGCCAAACCGCATTCTTGTAGCTGTCGGCGAGGATCTGAATTTCGATATGGCGCGGATTTTCGAGAAACTTTTCCATGTAGACCACGGGATTGCCGAACGCCGCACCGGCTTCGGTGCGCGTCATGTTGACCGCATTGATCAGCGCCGCCTCGGTATGCACCACGCGCATGCCACGCCCGCCGCCGCCGCCGGCCGCCTTGATGATGACCGGGTAACCGACTGCGCGGGCGATTTTCACGATCTCCTTCGGATCTTCGGGCAACGCACCTTCAGAACCCGGCACACAGGGCACCCCCGCGACTTTCATCGCATCCTTGGCCGATACCTTGTCACCCATCAGGCGAATGGTTTCGGGACGCGGGCCGATGAAGACGAAGCCGGATTTTTCGACACGCTCGCCGAAATCGGCATTTTCAGAGAGGAAGCCGTAGCCGGGGTGAATCGCCTCGGAATCGGTAACTTCCGCCGCCGAGATGATGGCGGGGATGTTCAAATAACTCTGCGTCGAAGGCGCTGGACCGATACAAACCGATTCGTCGGCAAGTTTGACGTATTTTGCCTCGGCGTCAGCCGTCGAGTGCACGGCCACGGTGCGAATGCCCATCTCGCGGCAGGCACGCAGGATTCTCAGGGCAATCTCGCCACGATTGGCGATAAGAATCTTCTCGAACATTGCCATTAGCCGATCACGAACAAGGGTTGATCGAACTCGACCGGCTGGCCATTTTCGACCAGGATGGCCTTGATCACGCCATCGGCATCGGCCTCGATTTCATTCATCAACTTCATGGCCTCGATGATACAAAGCGTTTCGCCTTGTTTGACCGTTTTGCCGATATCGACAAAGGCCGCCGCGCCAGGACTGCCGGAACGATAGAAAGTACCGACCATTGGCGACTTCATCACATGGCCATCGGGCTCGGCGGGAGCGAGATCCTCGGCGGCAGAAATCGGCGCTCCGCCTTGCGGATAGTGAGCGGCACCCATCATTTGATGATGCGCGCCCATCGGCATGCTGACCATGGTGCTGGTCGGCGCGCAAGGCATTTGCTTGGCGATGCGGATTTTTTCTTCACCTTCGCTGATTTCCAGCTCCGAAATGCCGGAGTTCTGTACCAGGTCGATCAGGGTTTTGAGTTTTCTGAGATCCATTTGGCCTCCTGACCCGCAAATGCGGGCTGTATTGTGATGCTCCGGATGTGCAGCGCAGGGAGCGGTTGCAGGTTATTTCTGAATGCGTGACAACGCGGCTTCGAGTGCCAGGGCATAGCCTTGCGCGCCTAGGCCGCAAATCACGCCGACAGCAATCGCCGAAAAATAGGAATGCTGCCGGAACGCCTCGCGGGCATGAATGTTCGAGAGATGCACCTCGACAAAAGGAATGCAGACAGCGGCCAGCGCATCACGCAGGGCGATGCTGGTATGGGTATAACCACCCGGATTGATGATGATGAATTCGATCCCTTCGCTACCCGCCGCCTGCACACGGTCGATCAAACCGCCTTCGCTGTTGCTTTGAAAACTTTCGATCTGCACACCGTTGGCGCGCGCGCGCGCTTCCATCATGGCATGAATGTCGGCCAGCGTCGTGCGTCCGTAAACGTCCGGCTCGCGCATACCAAGCAGGTTCAGGTTGGGGCCGTGGAGCACCAGAATGCGCGCGCTGCGACCGGTATCGGCTTCCACTTTGGCTGAGGTCTTTTTGCTTTTTGGGTTCGACATGGCGTCAAGTTTGCCGCAAATAGGGTCAAGTTGTCTAGATGGCCGGCACGGTCGCCTCTGTGGCAGCACATAGCGCTTCCACCGCCTCCACCTTGGCGCGTGCCCGCGTTCGACCATCATAGCCCTTCAGGGCCACCCGCTCGTCGCGCGGCGCCAGGACGATCAAATTGGCGGGCATATCTTCGTCGTCGATGACAAACACCGCCTCGACGCGTTCGCTTTTGGGGTTACCGTGATGGAACGGGATGCCCATGTCGAGCAGGAAGATTTCCGCTTCCTTGGCATTATCCGGGAATAGCAGAATATCGATACGCGCGTGCCGTCCGGCTGTCCCCTCGAGTACCGAACCGGTCAGGTAAGGAGAGAACGGGGCGAGCCGGTGCATCAGGTCAATCGCCGCATGGCGCAATTCGACAATGCGCTCGGCATGTTCGTCTTCCTGGTAGATCGCCTGATAATCGCGCACGGCCACTTCGACTTCAGCATTGCCGGGCAGCGGAAAGTTCTCCGGCAGTCCCAACTGGCGTACCGCCTTGCGTTTCGCCAGGCCGTAATCGAAGCCATCTTCGGCAATCAGGCGTGCGGCAGCATGGACGATTTCGGAGCGCAAGGAGGGGGAGTGCGAATTCTGAACCTGGGCCGGACGACTGCGGCGGGACATTTGGAATACCTCCCGTAGAATGTTTGTCATTCTATCTGCGAAGCAGACTTCACATGCACATCCACATTCTTGGGATCTGCGGGACTTTCATGGGGGGTATTGCCCTGATTGCCCGCGCCGCCGGACATCGCGTCACCGGTTGCGATGCCAATGTCTATCCGCCGATGAGCACGCAACTGGAGGCGGAGGGCATTGCCTTGGTCGAGGGCTACGGTGCGGACCAGTTGTCCCTGAATGCTGATCTGTGGGTGGTCGGCAATGCCGTATCGCGCGGCAACCCGCTACTGGAGGCCATCCTCGATCGCGGCCTGCCCTATGTCTCGGGCCCGCAATGGCTGGCGGAAAACATCCTGCAAGACAAGTGGATACTGGCAGTGGCTGGCACGCATGGCAAGACGACCACCTCCGCCATGCTGGCCTGGATACTCGAATACGCCGGACTGCAACCGGGCTTTCTGATCGGCGGCGTGCCGCAAAACTTCAATAAATCCGCCAACTTCAGCGAATCTTCGTTCTTTGTCGTCGAAGCCGACGAATACGACACGGCTTTTTGCGACAAACGGTCGAAGTTCGTCCATTACCATCCACGTACCGCCGTCCTGAACAACCTCGAGTTCGATCATGCAGACATCTTTGAGGATCTCACTGCTATCGAGACGCAATTTCACCATCTGGTGCGCACCATCCCCGGCAATGGACTGGTCGTGAGCAATGCGGGTGAAGCTGCGTTGGAACGGGTGTTGCAACGCGGTTGCTGGACACCCGTTGAGCGGTTCAACGATCCCGCCGGCTGGCATGCCGATGGTGACGATGCGAGCGGACAACTGTTCATCCGGCAGGGTGAGACGGAAATTGGCACCATCTCCTGGCAGCTTGCCGGTAATCACAACCGAAATAATGCACTTGCTGCATTATTGGCCGCACGTCATGCCGGAGTCCCGCTGGCCCAGGGTCTGGAAGCGCTTACCCGCTTCGAGAACGTCAGGCGCCGGCTCGAGGTGCGCGGCAACGTCAGTGGTGTGACGGTTTATGACGACTTTGCCCACCACCCGACAGCGATTGCCACCACGCTGGAAGGCTTGCGCGGCAAAGTCGGTAAAGAAAAGCGCATTCTCGCCGTACTGGAGCCACGCTCCAACACCATGAAGCTCGGCACCATGAAGGCTGCCTTACCCGGTAGTCTCGTAGCCGCCGACCGGGTGTTCTGCTACGGGGCCAATCTGGGTTGGGATGCCGCCGCCGCACTAGCTCCTTTGGGTGAGAAGGCATACGTTAGCGACGATCTAGGCGATCTTGTCAGGCACATAACAGCAACTTCCCGCCCCGGAGATCAGATCTTGGTGATGAGCAACGGTGGCTTCGGCGGCATTCACGACAAGCTGCTTACAGCCCTGGCGTTACCCTAAATGTTCATCAAGATCATTGTCGTCCTGCTGCTCTTGATCGTGGCTGCCAGCCTGCTGACCGGGCGCGGCCCGGTAATGGCGACGCGCCGCTCGAGTTCGAGCCTACGCCCACTGATCAAGCGCGTGGCCTTCGTCCTGCTGGCGATCGGCGTCGTGCTGGCGGCACTGCACCTTTCCGGCTGCAGCCAGCCTCACGAGACCTTCCACGCCACAGATATCACCGGCGCCGAGTTTGGCAGCCAATCTACCCTCTTCCGCCTGACTGATCATCATGGACGCCGTCCCGCCAGCGCCGACTTTTCGGGCAAGGTAGTCGTGATGTTCTTCGGCTACACGCAGTGTCCCGATATTTGCCCGACCACGCTGGTAACGATGAAGGAATCGATGCGCCTTCTGGGCCCGGCAGCTGACCGCGTGCAGGTACTGTTCGTGACGGTCGATCCGGAACGCGACACCCCCGAGGTGCTTGCCACCTTTGTGCCGTGGTTTGACACCCGATTTCTTGGCCTGTACGGCGACGCCCAGACCACCCTTGATGTGGCGCGTGAATTCAAGGTGTTCTACAGCAAGGTCAAAGGGGAAACGGCGCTAGGCTACAGCATCGACCATAGCGCCAACAGTTACGCCTACGATCCGCAAGGCCGCCTGCGCCTCCTGATCCGTCATGGTGAGACGCCGGAGCATATTGCTGAGGATTTGCACAAACTGCTGGCCGGAAAGTAAAACGGGCAGCCTTCATGGCCGCCCGTTGGCTGGTATTCAAACGCCTGAATTACATCTGCGGCGCCAGCACACCTTTCATTTTCTGCATTGCCTTGGCTTCGATCTGGCGGATGCGTTCGGCCGAAACGCCATACTCGGCGGCCAGCTCGTGCAGCGTTGCAGCTTCCTCGCCATCCTCGACCAGCCAGCGGCGCTGCACGATGGTGCGGCTGCGTTCATCCAGGCCGGCCAGCGCATCGCGCAAGCCGCTGTCGTAAAGGCGATCACGTTCCTTGCACTCAAGCTGAACCGAGGGTTCGACACTGACATCGGCCGCCAGATAGGCGATGGGCGCGTAACCTTCCTCGTCGTCATCGGAAAGCGGCTCGAGTGAAATATCCATCCCGCCCATGCGGGTCTCCATTTCTACCACCTCCTCGGGCTTGACACCGAGTTTCTGGGCGACCGCCTTGACCTCTTCGGGGCCGAGACCGGCGAAACCGCTATCCACGCTTGCCTCGTGAGCGATGGCGGACTTCATGCTGCGCAGGTTGAAGAACAGCTTGCGCTGTGCCTTGGTGGTGGCCACTTTCACCAACCGCCAGTTCTTCAGTATGTATTCGTGGATTTCCGCCTTGATCCAGTGCAGCGCGAAGGAAACCAGACGCACACCGCGCTCAGGATCAAAGCGCTTGACGGCCTTCATCAGACCGATATTGCCTTCCTGGATGAGGTCGGCATGCGGCAATCCGTAGCCCAGATAGCCGCGCGCGACGGCAATCACCAACCGCAAGTGCGACAAAACCAGCCCGCGCGCCGCGCCGAGATCTTCATCATCACGGAAACGCCGCGCCAGGGACTTCTCTTCTTCCTCGGTGAGCATCGGCACGCGGTTCGCGGCCGAAATGTACGCCTCGATACTACCGCTGGCAGACGGGAGAGAAAACTGTGCAAGGGTCAAAGCATGGCTCATGGTGCAACCTCCTTTAGCTAAATTTTAGCACTCAGGCAATGTGAGTGCTAATAGTCTAGCAAGTTCCCGACTAAATTACTACAGTTTTATTGACAGAAAAATCCAAGGCGTTCCGGCTCTACCCGGATCAGCGCGAGGTCTTCTGGACTGACACCTTCCCGTACGGGAAGAAGTGGTCGAACACGGCGTTTTGGCCGGCCACCGAGGTATCGACACGTGTCGCCGAAACAGTCACGGAAGCATAGAAGCGGCATTCCGGATTGCGTTTCTGGCCCCACTCAAGCACAGGCAACGCGGCGCTATGAAAAGCAGCGACCGACTGCGGCTTGCCGTCACCGATCAGGGCCTGGAGTTTAGGCAGGTTTTTCGCATCCTCATTGCGCTCGACAGGCCAACCCTGACGCACAACCAGACCTTGATCGGTCACCTCGACCGCGATCAGGCGCTGCACCTTCCCGCTGTTGTCTACCCAGCACGGCGGCAGGCCGAAGCCTTTCGTCCCGTTGATGCTCTCCAACTGGCGGCGCATGAAGGTAACCTGGTTGATCAGGTTCTGCCGCTCTTTTTCCATGCCATCGGTTTTGGCCAGAGCCGTTGCGCAACTCAAGCCCTGCTGGCTGGCATTTTTGTTGTCCAGCCGCCTGCCCGCCGCATCTTCGAAGCCCTTCTTGAAGGCCATGGCGCTGGCCACTTCTTCGGTAATTGCCGGAATGACATCTTTCAAGGTCATCGTCTTCATCGTCTCGAGGAAGGCGGACAGAATGCCATTCTGCTTTTCCAGCTCGGCAATGCGAATTTTCAGACCAGAGTTTTCCGGTTCAAGCGCACGGCACTTCTTGAGGTCGGAGATCACGTCGTCAGGCCGGTATGCGCTGCCCTTGAGTGCATCGAGCTGCGCCTGCAGCGATTTGTCCGCCTTCTGCCTGACCTGCGCATTTTCGGTGGATTTCTTCAGTGCCAGCTCGGCCTGCTTGAGCTTTGCGGCGGTCTCGCCGGTCTGCTTGTCCGCCTCGAGCACCATCCACCCGGTGATCAGCATCATCAGGAAAACCAGCATGAACGCCAACTCCGTCAGCGTGAGCTGAAAGACCTGGTCGTTCTTTTTTGGCAGGGCCGGCGACACGGCAGGCGTCCCTTAAGCGTCGGACGACGGCTTGGCCGGGGTCGCGACCCTGAGTCGTCCGGCAAACTGTTCCAGCGTCTGTGCGAGTCGTCCCATCTGCGCCGACAATTGCTGCGAAGCTGCGGTTTGAGAGGACGCTACGTTTTGCAACACCTGGTGATCGGCGGTGACCGCCACCGTGGCGTTCGCCAGTTCGGCGATCGCCTTGCGCTGTTCCTCGAGTACCGACATCCCCCGTTCCAGCGCGATCTCGAAATACTTCACGTTGTTGGCCAACTTGAGCAGCACTTCTTCCTGGGCATTCACCTTGTCGATAGTCTTCGACTGTTGCTCGACGGCTTTGCGAATCTTCTCGGTAGCGGTTGACACCGTGGCGGGTACCGCATTCAGTGCGATCGCGATCCGGCCGGTCTCGGCCGCGAGGTCACCGGCAAATCCCTTGACCTGCGTAACGACGCCCCCGAGCGAATTGCGCAACTCCATGATGGCGGGCTGCAATTCTTCGGTGAACATCTGGGCGGGAAAAGACATGCTCTTAAGATTGCTGTTGAGCGCCAGTGAAAATTCGTCGATACGCTGCGTCAGACCGGTCAGCGCAGCGCCAATCCCGTGCGAGAAAGTGTCGATCTTGCCGGTCATGTTGTCGGAGAACAGATTGAGCTTCTGCTCGTGGTGTTTGGCTGTGACGACCAGCGAAGTCGCGTAAAGCTGCAGCGACTTGCGCAATTCGGCCGAAGAGGCATCGAGGTTTTGCAGGGAACGTTGCGAAGATTCGGTGATCTGCTGGCCGATGCTGTCAAAGAGGCGCGTGAACTCGGCGCTGTTCGACTGCGCATTCTCCTGGATGGAGGTTTCCATGCGCGCCACCACGGCGCGGGCCGATGCGTCGACGGCCGTATTAAAGGCGCGCAGCCGGTCGATGGCGGCGCCGAGGTGTTCGCGAAAGGCCTGCTCCGCTTCGATCAGGTCATCCTCGATGGTCTTCGTGATGTCGTCAATATCCTTGCGGAAGCTGACCAGATAGACCCGCACGATCAGGCCGATCACGGTGCTGACCATCGCGGCGCCGAAGCGCACGGCGATGTCTTCCAGTTTCCCGCCCCCCTGCAGACCCGGCAGATCAAACAGGCTGATGATGATCGAACTGATGGTAAAGATGAAGCCGAGGTAATAACAGCTGTCAGCAAACTTTTCGTCCGACAGCTCGGTCTTGTCGCGCCGCCGCATGCCGCCCCAAACATACGCGGCCATGATCAGCAGGGGAACAACGAAGCTGAGAATCCAACGGTCGCCGATCCACCAGCCGAGCAGGGTGGCGCCGATCTTCAGGACGATGGCGTAGATAAACAGCGCCTGAATGGAAAGCGTGCCAGGTTCTTTCATGAAGACCCCTCAGGTTATTGAGCGCACCTCTTGATGGGTGCAAGGTGGGCCCCGACCACCCGTCGCATCAAAAGCAACGTAGAGCCCTGTGCGCATCTTACTGAATATTCATGCCACACGGGGCAACATGCTGCGCCGGATGAGCAGGCGCAACGCCCAGGCATGGACTGCGACACATCGTCGCAGTCCCGGCTGAAGACCCCCATGATTGACGATAATCCACGCTTCCATGGGGATTTTCTATCCGATCGGCCCGGCTACCGGGTCACGCTATTCTTTTACCGGCTCGGCTGCCGGATCATCCATCAGTTTCCTGAGCGTGGCGGCTGCGCACGGGGTGGCCTTGGCGCTACTCCTGTTTGTCGTCCCCGCCGGGCGTGTCGTCGAATTTGTACGGCCTCTGGCGGTACGGCTGATCAAGCTAGCCCCCGAAGCACCACCGCCACCACCTGCCCCGCCCAAATCCCAGCCACGCCTCAAGCCGCCCCCGGTGCAACCGCGTATTCTGGCTGTTTCACCGATGCCCAACGCCCCGGAAGCGCCAGCGGCATTCGTCGTTCCCGCCCCACCGCCAGAACCCGCCATCCCACCAGCGCCGACTTTTGTCCCCGCGCCCCCCGCCCCAATCATCGCCGCCCGCTTCGATGCGGCTTACCTGCAAAACCCCAGCCCCATCTACCCGGCGATCTCGCGCCGCCTGAGCGAGGAGGGCAAGGTAGTGCTACGCGTGCACGTCAACACCACCGGCCAAGCAACTGAAGTCGCGATCAGAACTCCGAGCGGCTACGCCCGTCTCGACAACGCCGCACGTGATGCCGTACAGCAATGGCGCTTCGTGCCGGCACGGCGTGGTGACTCACCCATCGATGCCTGGGTGCTCGTACCCATCGTTTTCAAACTGGAAGGATGATGTTCTGATGAGTTCTAACCTGGGTTTTGCCCATTTCTGGCAACAGGCCGATCTGGTGATCCACGCCGTGGCCATCGCGCTGCTGTTGATGTCGGTCCTCAGCTGGGCGCTGATCGTCACGCGGTTTTTCGGCCAGTTGCGCTTCAACCGGGCGATGGATCGGGCTTTCCCCGCCTTCTGGAACGCGCCCGATCTTGATGCAGCGCTGGCGGCTATCGACCGCGAAGACCGTACCGGCGTATTCGCCGGCCTCGCCCGCGCCAGCGCGCAAGCGGCCGAGGCGCACCGGCAACATGCAGCGCAAGGCATCGGCGCCGGGGTGAGCATTTCCGAATTCGTCACGCGCGCGTTGCGCAACCACATCGTGCACGCCCAGGCCGGCATCGAATCCGGGCTGACCGTGCTAGCCTCGATCGGTTCGACGGCGCCCTTCGTCGGCCTGCTCGGTACCGTCTGGGGCATCTACCATGCGCTCGTCGGGTTGGCCGGTGCCACCACGGTGGTGCTCGACAAGGTCGCCGGTCCGGTCGGCGAGGCGCTCATCATGACCGCCGCCGGCCTGTTCGTCGCTATCCCCGCCGTACTCGCCTACAACGCCCTGACGCGCGCCAACCGCTTGGTGCTGGCGCAACTCGACGGCTTCGCCCACGATCTCCACGCCTATCACACTACCGGCGTGCGGCTGGCGAAGGGGTAAGCCATGGCATTCGGCGGATTCAGCGAAAGCGGCAACACCCAGCCCATGGCGGAGATCAACACCACCCCGCTAGTGGATGTGATGCTCGTGCTGCTGGTAATCTTCATCATCACGGCGCCTCTGTTCCAGCAAGCCGTGCCCATCGACCTGCCGCGCGTCAGCAGTACCAAACTGGACGACAAACCCCGGACCATCCAGATCGCCCTCGATGCCGCCGGCCAGTTGCATCTGGACGGCGCACCGGCGACACGCACGGAGGTCGAAGCCCATTTCGCCGCTGCCGCACCGGATCATCCGGAACTGCACCTGCGCGCCGACCGTGCTACGCGCTATGAGCAGGTCGCCGACATTCTGGCTGCCGCCCAGCGCGCGGGCATCGCAAAGATCGCTTTCTTGACGGAAGCGCCGGCAAAGCCGTAACGACCGCCGTCCCGCCAGCCCCGACTTTTTCTCCCGCCCAAACGAAAAACGCCGGCTTGCGCCGGCGCTTTTCATGTGATCGTCAAACAATCAGAACTTGTAATTGATGCCGGCGTAGAGCGAACGGCCCATGCCGGGAACGGCCGTACCCCATTGTGGATAGTTGGGCAGCGCCGGGTTGGTCATGGTCGTGCCTTGGCCGGTATAAGCACCACCGGTCGGCAGGTAGTAATCCTTGTCGAACAGGTTCTCTACACCGAAGTCAATGCGCGCCTGTTTCCATGAGTAGCTGCCGCGCAGATTGACCAGGCTGTAGCCGGACGTCTCGATCTCGTTACGCATGTCGGAGGTATCGTTCTTCCCCTTCACCATGACGAGCTCGACGCCGTTATCCCAGCCGCCATATTGATGCGTCAGCGTCAGCTTGGCGTTGAGCGGCATGATGTTGTAGAGATCGTCATCCGTGTCGGTGTTCTTGCCGTTGGTGTAGTTGAGCAAGCCTTTCAGGCCGAACTCACCGACGCCGGTTTTGCCCAGTGGCATCTTGCCGGAGAGATCGAGGCCATAGAGGCGTGCCGACTGGTTGGCATAGCGCAGGACGGTGAATTGATTCGTTTGCAACGGGTTACGCGGCGCATTGGTCGTGGCGTTCCACTGAATCGCGTCAATGTAGTCGGTGACATGGGTGTAATACGGCGTGGCCTTGAATTCCCAACCGCGGTCGGCGGCATGCCAGTCGAAGGTGGCGGACAGGGTGTCCGCCTTTTCCGGATCGAGATTCGGGTCACCAAAGTAACCGTTGCCGTCGCCAACATAGTTGTTCATCAACGCTGCCATCTGCCAGGTCGACCAGGAATAGCGCTCATACACGTTGGGCGAACGCGTCTTGTGGGCGAAGCCGAATTCGATGTCTTGCGTGGCACTGGGGGTGTAACGCGCCAATGCAGTCAGATCCCAATTGTTGTCGGTTGTGTCGCGATCCGCATTGTTGAAGTTGGCGGCGTCCCGGGTTTGATTGCCAGATGACGCAGGTAAAGGGTTGGTCGGGAAGGTATTGAGGTTGTAGCCATGGGTGGTATCGGCACTGGTCATCACCCGCTCAAAGCGCAGGCCGGCAAGCGTCATCCACTGTGGGCTCAGTTGTGCCTCCCATTCACCGAATAGCGCCGTACGGTCGCGTTCGCCGTCCTTGATGTTCCAGAAAGTGTTCGGCCCCATCCCACCGCCGGAGGGAGTCCACCAGTCATCAATCCGGTAGCTCTGGTATTCGCCGCCCACACGCAGCAGGTCGCGTTGCGAAAGAACGATGTCCGCCTTGACGCTGGCGCCGGTGGTCTTGCCTTCGGTGTACATCGGCATCCCCGCAGCACAACTCGTCGCGCCCATGCCAAAAACCGGGGCAGCACACGGTGTGCCATTGAGTGCTGTCGAACCACCCGAAGCCGTGCCATACCAGTAGCGCTTGTCGGCACCAAAGTCCATGAAGTGATCGACCGTCTCATGGTAGGCGCGCGCTTCGAGCTTGCCCCAGTCGAACTCGCCGAGGTAGCGCAGGTTCAAGCGATTTTGCTCGTTGTCGAGCATGTCCATGCGCTGGTTCGGGTAGAGCTGGTAGGGCATATCCTGATAGCCGAACTTGGCTTCAAACAGATGATTGCCACCCTTGAAAGCAAAACCTAGCGTGTGGTTGCGCGTTTCATACGCCGTCGAGCCAACTTCGTCGCGGGGCAGCGTATGGCCGACGCGACCAGTGAAAGTGTAGTCCTTGAAGTCACCACCGGCGTCGTAGTTGTCGGATTTTGCGGTGGCGCCGGTGTAAGACACGTTGAAATTTTCGGTAGCGTAGGTGGCCGAGAGATTGCCACCCGTGGCATTACCGTTGCTGCGGTAGAAAGCGCCAACCTCGCCAGTGAATAGGCTGCCCTCGCCGGGCTTGGCAAATACCGGTGCCGGCGTCTCGACGACAATGCTGCCGCCGATGCTGTCGCCGCCAACGCTGACCGGCGAAAGGCCTGCGTAAACCTTCATGGCACCGACGTTGGTCGGATCGACGTAAGAAAGCGCCGGGTTCATGTGGTTCGGGCAGGAGGCAATCAGGTCCATGCCATCCACCTTGATGCGCAGACGGTCATCCGCCAAACCATGGATGGCCGGCAAGCTGGAGACACCACCGGCGCCGTAGAGGCTGACACCCGGAACATCGCGCAACAGACTGGCGGTGTCGCTGGTGGCGGAACGCATCGACTGGATGCTGGCCGCATCGACTTTCGTCGCGGCCTGGGCTTCGTCCTTGGCGGCTGTGACAACGACTTCGGTCATCGCCGTGTCGGCGGCAAGGGCGGTGAATGGCAAGGCAGCGAGAGCAGCCGCAAGGGTGGCACGTTTAAAAAGCATCGGATTCTCCGGGATTGTGAAAGCCCCGGGATTCTATGGAGAGCCTCGCTACATCTGGCGCGACACGATGTCGCACCTGCCCGGATTTCTGCATAAGCGCTTGATAGCGATCAAGCGCCGTCCCGCCAGTCCCACGGGGATTTCCTTCGGTCACGCCGACTTTTTATTCCGGATTCAGCGTCTCATTTCATCTCAAGTGCTGGCGCATCGAGAGTGCCGCACCCAGCCAGCCGAGCAGCGTGGCGGCGCCCAGCAGCAAAGCACTGTCAGTCGCCGACGGCAAGGCCAACATGAGTTCGAAACCGTAAAGTTGCGCAAGCTCGGCCACTGGCAGGCGCAGCCAGAGCGTTGCACCGGCGACGATCAGCCAGCCCGCGCAACCACCGAGCAGACCGAGCAGCGCCCCGTACCAGAGGAAGGGCCGGCGGATGAAAGCATCAGTGGCGCCCAGCAGGCGGCTCACCTCGACCTCGGTCTGACGTGTCAGCACCTGCAGGCGGATGGTGTTGAACGTGATGGTCACCAGTCCGATGCCGAGCAGCGTCGCCAGCAACAGCACCCCGGTCTTGGCCAACCGGATCAGCGCGGAAAGGCGGCGCGCCCAGTCGGCATCAACCTGTACATGCTCGACTTCACGCCATTGCCGGACCGTAGTGGCAAGGCTCTCTATGGTGACGGGGGCGTCATCGGCTGGCGTGACGACGATCGCATCCGGGAAGGGATTTTTCGGCAGCGCCGCGATAACGTCGGCCAAGCCCTCAGCCTTTTTCATGCGCGCCAGCGTGTCTTCGCGGGCGATCAACTGGGTTTTTCCTGCCTCCGGCAAGCCCTTCAAGCGCGTCTCGATGGCCTGCGTTGTCTTGCGTTCGGCATCGACATTGAGGAATACGGTCAACTGTGGCGTGGCCGCAGCGTTTTGACTGAGCGCAGCCACATGCGCCAGCAGTTGCTGCCCCGCACCCGGCAGTGCCAGGGCAATGCCGATGCCAACCACCGACAACAGCGTATTGAGCGGGGCCGCAGCCAGCCGCATGAGCGCCAGTTGACAGGCTTTCCAGTGGGTGCGCAGCCAGTTCATGTCAGCCTGCCGTGATCGAGCCGCAAGCGGCGGGCGCCGGGAAACAGGCGATCATCGTAGGTCGCCACCATCACCGTCACGCCGACGCGGTGGAATTCGAGGAAGATACCGGCCACGTTCTGCGCCGTGTCGGCATCGAGATAGGCGGTTGGTTCGTCCGCCAGCAGCAGGCTGGGGCGATGCACCACTGCACGGGCGATGGCCAGCCGTTGCTGCTCGCCGCCCGACAGGGCGATCGGCAACGCACGGGCGCGGGCCAACAGCCCCACCTTGTCGAGTGCCGCTTCGGCACGCCGCCGCGCTTCCTTGTGCGGAAAACCGGTTATTTCGAGCGGCAACAGCACATTCGCCAGCGCGCTACGGTCGAACAGCAGTTTCTGGTCCTGGAACACCAACCCGATATTGCGCCTCAGAAAGGGCAGCGCACTGCGCCCCAGCGCACCGACATTCTGGCCATTCATCAGCACCGTGCCGGCAGTGGGCCGCTCGATGGCGGGAATCAGCTTTAGCAGCGTCGACTTGCCGGCGCCTGAATGGCCGATCACCGTCACCAGTTCGCCGGCGCTAATCTCGGCACTGATGTCGGCCAGCGCCGTGATGTCCGGCGGATAACGTTTGGCGATGCGGTTGAATTTAATCATGGCGTACCGCGCACTATAGCCGAGGCAATTGACCGGGCCACAGCCTCGGCGACCTCGATGCCATCCACCCCCGCCGACAGGATGCCGCCGGCGTAGCCCGCCCCTTCGCCCGCCGGGTAGAGGCCCTTGATGTTGAGACTCTGGCAATCCTCCCCGCGCGTGATGCGCAACGGCGACGAGGTGCGGGTTTCCACGCCGGTGAGCAGGGCATCGCCCATGGCGAAACCGCGAATCTGTTTGTCGAAGGCGGGTAATGCCTCACGAATCGCGGCAATGGCGTAAGCCGGCAGGGCTGTCGAAAGATCGGTGAGCTTCACGCCGGGTTGGTAGGAGGGAATGACCTCCCCTAGCGCCTCGGTCTGCTGGCCGGCGAGGAAATCGCCGACGCGCTGCCCCGGCGCATCGTAGTTGCTGCCGCCGAGCTTGAAGGCGCGCTGTTCCCATTGGCGCTGGAAGGCGATGCCTGCCAAGGCACCCTCTGCACCGAAGTCGGCGGGAGATACGTTGACGACAATGCCGGCATTGGCGTTGCGTTCGGCGCGCGAGTACTGGCTCATGCCGTTGGTGACGACGCAGCCTGGCTCGGACGTCGCCGCCACCACCTGCCCGCCGGGGCACATGCAGAAACTGTAAACCGAGCGCCCGTTTTTGGCGTGGTGTACCAGCTTGTAATCAGCCGCACCGAGCAACGGGTTGCCGGCCACTTGGCCGTAGCGGGCACGATCAATGAGCGTCTGCGGATGCTCGATGCGAAAGCCCACCGAAAAAGGCTTGGCTTCCATAAACACGCCACGCGCATGCAGCATTGCAAAGGTATCGCGCGCACTGTGGCCAAGCGCCAGGATAACGTGATCGGCACGGATTTCCTCGCCACTGGCCATCACTACGCCGCGCACATGACCATCTTCGATGCGCAGGTCAGTGACGCGCTGCTCGAAACGAATCTCGCCGCCCAGTGCCTCGATCTCGGCCCGCATCTTTTCGACCATCGAGACGAGACGGAAAGTACCGATGTGCGGCTTGCTGACGTAGAGGATTTCCTCCGGCGCACCGGCCTTGACGAATTCGGTGAGCACCTTGCGGCTGAGATGGCGCGAATCCTTGATCTGGCTGTAGAGCTTGCCATCCGAAAAGGTTCCGGCACCGCCTTCGCCGAACTGCACGTTCGATTCCGCATGCAAGGTGTGCTTGCGCCAGAGGTCCCAAGTATCTTTGGTGCGTTCGCGCACCTTACGACCACGTTCCAGTACCAGTGGCCGGAAACCCGACTGGGCGAGGATCAGCGCCGCAAAGATTCCCGCCGGGCCGAAACCGACAACAACAGGGCGCAAGGGCAGACTTCCCGACGCCTGCGCAACGAACTGGTAGGTCATGTCGGGCGTCGGCCTGACATGCGGATCAGCCTTGCAGCGCGCCAGCACGGTGGCTTCGTCAGCCAGCTCAAGGTCGAGGCTGTAGACAAACTGTAGTGCGGATTTCTTGCGCGCGTCCGTACTGCGCTTGTGGATGCGCAGTTGCCTCAGGTCACCGGGTGCGAGATGCAACCGTTGCAGGACGGCGGCGGTCAGTTGCTCCGGTGTGTGTTCAAGCGGCAGCCGGAGTTCCGTGAGGCGCAGCATTACTGGCCGAACAGCGCCTCGACAAACTCCCGCGCGCGGAAAGGCTGCAGGTCGTCGATGCCCTCGCCGACGCCGATGAAGCGCACGGGAATCGGACACTGACGCGCGATGGCTGCGAGTACGCCGCCCTTGGCGGTGCCGTCGAGTTTGGTGACAACCAGGCCGGTGACCTTGATCGCCTTGTCGAAGGCTTTCACCTGTTGGATAGCGTTCTGGCCGATGTTGGCATCGAGCACCAGCAATACCTCGTGCGGGCCGGTCGGCTCGGCTTTCTGGATGACGCGGCGCACCTTGGCGATTTCTTCCATCAGGTTCAGTTGCGTCGGCAAGCGGCCAGCGGTGTCGGCCATCATTACGTCGATGCCGCGCGCGCGCGCCGCGCCGATGGCATCGAAGATCACGGCCGCCGCGTCGCCGGATTCCTGGGCAATCACCGTGACGTCATTGCGGCGACCCCATTCAGCCAACTGTTCGCGCGCGGCGGCGCGGAAGGTATCGCCAGCGGCGAGCAATACGCCGTGACCTTCCTGCTGGAAGCGCTTGGCCAGCTTGCCGATCGAGGTGGTCTTGCCGGCGCCATTCACGCCGGCGATCATGATGATGAAGGGGCGCTGGCTCTGGTCGGGATGGTTCAGGTCGAGCGGTTGCTCGAGCGGTGCGAGTAAACGCGTCATCAGTTCCATGAGGGCTTCGCGTAAAGCGTCGGGCGATTCGATACGTTCCTTTTTTACCTTGGCGCGCAATTCGTCGAGCAGCCAGGTCGTCGCTTCGATGCCGCAGTCGGCCATCAGCAGCGTCGACTCGAGCTCTTCGAGCAGTTCGTCGTCGATCTTGCCGCGCACGAAAAGTTCGCCGATCGGTGTATTCAGGGTGGCGTTGGTGCGGGCCAACCCGACCTTCAGGCGCTCTTTCCAGGAAGCCCTGGCCGCTTCCGCGTCAGGCATCACAGGCGCGGCGAGGTCAGTATCAGCTGTATTTTTTTTCAGGAAACCAAACATGGGGAGGGAGTGTCGAACCGGGTTGCACGCACGGTATGATGCGTGCGCCATTCTAACAAAGCCCTTGAATCTACAGCCGCCAGCCCCATTCCTGACACCATGAAAAAATTCCTGTTCGCCGCCAGTTTCACGCTGGCATTTTTCGCCGTCCTGCCAGCGCCGAGTTTTGCTGCAAATGAGGCCGCTGACGAGACGACATTTGAAAAAACCCTCGCCAACGGCCTGCGCGTCATCGTCAAGGAAGACCATCGCGCGCCCACGGTCGTGCATATGGTTTGGTATCGCGCAGGAGCGATGGACGAAAAGGATGGCACCTCGGGCGTGGCGCACGCGCTCGAGCACCTGATGTTCAAGGGAACCAAAACGCTCAAGGCCGGGGAGTTCAACAAGCGCGTGGCGGAAGCGGGGGGGCGCGACAACGCCTTCACCAGCCTCGACTACACCGCTTATTTCCAGATCGTGCCGAAGGCCGCCCTGCCCGAGATGATGCAGCTCGAAGCCGACCGCATGGCTAATCTGCTGCTGACGCCAGAGGAATTCGCCAGCGAGATCCAGGTAGTTATGGAAGAGCGCCGCCTGCGCACCGAAGACAATCCCGAGGCGCGCGTCTATGAATCGCTGCATGCTGCCGCCTTTACCGCCCACCCCTACCGCCGGCCGATCATCGGCTGGATGGATGATCTGAAAAACATGACCTGGCAGGACGCACGCGACTGGTATCGCGCTTGGTACGCGCCCAACAACGCGTATGTCGTGGTGGCGGGTGATGTCGATCATCAGACCGTCTTCAAGCTCGCCGAACAAACCTACGGCAAACACAAAGCACAGCCCCTGCCGCCGCGCAAACCGCAAAATGAACCGCAACAACAGGGCACGCGCAGGATTACCGTCAAGGCGCCGGCGCAGCTCCCCTATATTCTGATGGCCTGGAAAGCGCCGAAGCTGGCGGATATCGACCAGGATCGCGAACCCTACGCACTCCAGGTGCTATCGGCGCTACTGGACGGCAACGATGCGGCACGTTTTCCGAAACGTCTGGTGCGCAGCGAGAAGCTCGCCCAGTCGGCGGGTTCCGGCTACGATGCCACGGTACGCGGCGAAACGATGTTCCTGCTCGCCGGCCAGCCGGCAGCCGGCAAGACGGTGGCGGAGCTGGAAACGGCGCTGCAAGCCGAGATGCGCCGCATCCAGGAAGAAGGCGTGACCGAAGAGGAATTGAAACGCGTCAAAACGCAGACCATCGCCGCCCAGGTGTACAAGCGCGATTCGCTGATGGCGCAGGCCATGGAAATCGGCCAGTCCGAAGCTTCCGGCGTGAGTTGGCGCGATCTCGACAAGCTAATCGACAAGATTCGCAGCGTTACCCCTGCCGAGGTGCAGTCCGTGGCGAAAAAGTATTTCACCGACGACACGCTGACTGTTGCTGTGCTCGACCCGCAGCCCATCGACAAGACGGCAAAACCCAAGTCCGCCCAGTCAGAGTTCGCGGCACGCCCCCACTAAGGTAGCCAAGCCATGCGCGTCCTGTTTGCCCTGCTGATCGCCACCTTTGCCGGCCTTGTCCAGGCCGGCCCGCAAATCCAGCACTGGGTCGCCCCATCGGGCGCGAAGGTGTATTTCGTCGAAAGCCGCAGCCTGCCGATTCTGGACGTGCAGCTCGATTTTGTCGCCGGCAGCGGGCAAGACCCGGCCGACAAATCCGGCGTGGCGAGTTTCACCGCCAGCCTGCTTGAAGCCGGCACAGACAAGATGGACGAGGAACAGATTTCCGAGCGGCTCGTCGATCTAGGCGCGCGTCTATCCACGTCGTCCGACCACGACAAGGCCAGCGTCAACTTGCGCACTCTGGCCTCTACTGAGGAGAAAAACGGTGCGCTGGAGTTGCTGCGCGCCGTCCTGTCAGCGCCGACTTTTCCCGACACCGTGCTGGCGCGCGAAAAGACCCGCACCATCGAAGCTTTAAAGGATGCCGAAACACGTCCCGGCAGCATCCTTTCCAAGCAGTTCGCTGCGGCGATTTATCCCGGCCACCCCTATGGCCGCACTGCAACACCGGAAAGCGTGGCGCAAATCACCCGCGACGACCTGACTGCCTTCTATCAGGCGCGCTACGCCGCTCCGCGTGCGGTGGTCTCGATCATCGGCGATGTGTCGCGTGCCGAAGCGGAAGAGATCGCGCAGCAACTCACCGCCGCCCTGCCGACTGGTAACACGGGGAATACCGGAACCGAACTGCCGCCGATTACGCTGCCGCAGCGCAATACCCTCAAGGTCGCGCACCCGGCCACGCAGTCGCATATCGCTGTCGGCCTGCCGGCAATGAAGCGCAGCGAGCCCGATTACTTTGCCCTGCTGGTCGGCAACTACACGCTGGGCGGCGGCGGTTTCGTCTCGCGCCTGATGAAGGAAGTCCGCGAAAAGCGCGGCTTCGCCTACAGCATCTCCTCCTATTTCGCCCCGCGCGTGCAAGCCGGCCCCTTTGAAATCAGCCTGCAAACCAAGCGGGAGCAGGCACAGGAAGCCTTGAAGGTCGTCGAAGAAGTACTCAACACCTTCCTCACCAAAGGGCCGACCCCGCAGGAACTTGCCGCCGCCAAGAAAAACCTCATCGACGGCCAGGCCCTGCGCATCGACAGCAACGCCAAACTGCTCGGCTACCTTTCGCTGATCGGTTTCCACGGCCTGCCGCTGGACTACCTCGACCAATTTCCGCGCAAGGTCGAAGCCATTACCAAGGATGACGTCAAGGCAGCGTTCCAGCGGCATGTGAAGTCGGAAAATCTTGTGACGGTGATCGTGGCCGCCGATTGAGCAAAATCCGCATCACCGGCGGCGCATGGCGCAGCCGGCTAATCCAGGTAACCGACGCGCCGGGCTTGCGGCCCACGCCGGATCGTGTGCGCGAAACCCTGTTCAACTGGCTGGGGCAGGATTTGACCGGCTGGCATTGCCTCGATCTGTTCGCCGGCAGCGGCATTCTCGGCTTCGAGGCGGCTTCGCGTGGCGCGGAAAGCGTGGTGATGGTCGAACGGGATGTCAAAGTCTTCGCCGTATTACGGCAAAACGCGGCTCTTTTTGCCAGCGAACGGCTGCGGCTGCAACGAGCGGATGCGCTAGAATTAATAGTTATGGCGGTACAGCAGGCGCAGCATTTCGATTTGCTCCTGCTGGATCCGCCGTATCGTCAGGGCTGGCTCGAACGGGTAACGCCGCTGCTGCCTGCGCTGGAGAAGCCCGGTATGCGTATCTACGCCGAGGCGGAACATCGTATCGAAGCACTCGGCGAGTGGCGCACAGTGAAGCAGGGCCAGGCGGGTCAAGTTTTCTATCATTTGCTGGAACGCACATGAATAACGGCATTGCCATTTATCCGGGCACCTTCGACCCATTTACGCGGGGCCACGAGGATTTGGTGCGCCGCGCCGCGCATCTGTTTGCCCATGTCGTCGTCGGCATCGCCGCAAGCCACAGCAAGCGACCGATCTTTCCGCTGGATGAGCGCGTCGAAATGGCGCGCACGCTGACCCACGATCTGCCGAACGTCAAGGTGATCGGCTTCGATGGCCTGCTGATGGATTTTCTGCGCGAGCGCAATGCGCGCGTAATTTTGCGCGGCCTGCGTGCAGTGTCAGACTTCGAATACGAATTCCAGATGGCGGGGATGAACCGCAGCCTGCATCCGGATATCGAAACATTGTTTTTAACGCCGGGGGAGCAATATATGTTTATCTCGGCGACGATGGTCAGAGAAATCGCAAGCCTGGGGGGCGACGTCTCTAAATTTGTGCATCCGCTGGTGGCCGAACGGCTGGCGGAGAAGTTGCAAAAACGTTCTTAGCTAACGAGAGGAAATAGCAATGGCCCTGATCATCACCGACGAATGCATCAATTGCGACGTGTGCGAGCCCGAGTGCCCGAACAACGCAATTTCGCAGGGTGACGAAATTTACATTATCGATCCGGACAAGTGCACCGAATGCGTCGGTCACTACGACACCCCCCAGTGTCGAGAAGTCTGCCCCGTCGACTGTATCCCGGAAGACCCAAACCATGTCGAATCCAAGGATCAGTTGATGGCAAAGTTCAACAAGCTGACCGGCAGCTGAACCCGTTTTACGTTTCCTGCCCCGACCTATCACTACCCTCGATGCCTTGACGGGCGCCGAGGTTTTTGCGTTTGGCTTAACCACCGATGACTGACCCAACCACGCTCGTTTTCTGGATCGCCGTGCTCCAGATCATCGCCATCGACATCCTGCTTGGTGGCGACAATGCCGTCGTGATTGCGCTGGCCTGCCGCAAGCTGCCCGACGCACAGCGCAACAAGGGCATCTTCTGGGGCGTCGCCGGCGCCATCATTCTGCGCGTCGTGCTGATCTTCTTTGCCTTGCAACTGCTCGACATTCCCTGGCTCAAGATCATCGGTGCACTCCTGCTGGTCTGGATCGGCGTCAAGCTGTTGCAACCTGAGGAAGAGGGCCACGGGGAAGTTGCCGCAGCCACTACGCTTGCGGCGGCGATCAAGACCATCATCGTCGCCGACGCGGTGATGAGCCTGGATAACGTCATCGCCGTTGCCGCCGCCGCACATGGCAGCATGCTGCTGGTGACCTTCGGTATTCTGGTTTCGATCCCGATCGTCGTCTGGGGCAGCCAGCTGGTGCTCAAGCTGATGGACCGTTACCCCATCGTGATTACCGGTGGTGGCGCCCTGCTGGGCTGGATCGCCGGCGGCATGATCATCGGCGACCCGGCCCTGCCGCCCGACCTGTTCTCCGGCATTCCTTACGCAAAACAGGTACTGTCAGCCATCGGCGCACTGCTGGTGCTGTCTCTTGGCAAACTGCTGGCCATGCGCACGCACAAAAAACCGCACGCGGCACCTGTCGACCTGCTGGCGACCGAGAACAAGGAGGATGGACCATGATCCAACAACGTCAA
>JAABQX010000038.1 GCA_011391215.1 Rhodocyclaceae bacterium | reverse complement strand
GGGTGCGGATGCGATCCTGCTCATCGTTGCTGCACTTTCCGATGCGCAGATGCACGAACTCGAAGACCTCGCCCTCGTGCTCGGCATGGCGGTGCTGGTCGAAAGCCACGACGCCGGCGAACTCGACCGTGCGCTGAAACTCAAGACCCCGCTGATGGGCATCAACAACCGTAACCTGCGCACCTTCGAGGTCAGCCTCGACACGACGATTTCACAACTCGGTCGTATTCCGGCGGATCGCATCGTCATCACCGAATCAGGCATCCTTACGCCAGCCGATGTCGCACTGATGAAACAACACAATGTGCATGCCTTCCTCGTCGGCGAGGCTTTCATGCGTGCGCCCTCACCCGGCGCCGAACTCGCGCGGCTGTTCCAGTTCTAGGCGCCGTCCCGCCTGCCCGACCATCCATGACCCAACACCACTTCGCTCTCGAGAAGGAATTCGTCGAGCTGCACACGCTGCTCAAGCTACTCGCCCTCGCCCCCTCCGGCGGTGCCGCCAAGGCCATGATCGCCGCCGGCGCAGTCAGCGTCGATGGCCACACCGAAACCCGCAAGGCCTGCAAGATCCGCGCGGGGCAGGTGGTGAGGGTTGGAGAAGACGAGGTGAGGGTTTCGTAGCTAGCCTTCATGCGCTTCCTGTGCGATGCGGCCGGGGTGCGCTACTGAATCGCCGTCCCCTCAGCGCCGACTTTCCAAAAACAAAGGGCCGCATGATGCGGCCCTTTGATCTGGTGCGGAAAGCGCTTACTTGATAACAGCGTTCAGCTCACCCTTCTTGTAGCGGTTAGCCATCGCTTCAAGGCTGATCACCTTGATCTTGCTGGCTTGGCCGGCACAACCGAAGGCTTCGTAACGTGCCTTGCAGATTTCCTTCATCGCCTTGCGGGCTTCGGCCAGATACTTGCGCGGATCGAAGTTCTTGCGATCCTTGTTCATGAACTGGCGGATCGCGCCGGTGGACGCCATACGCAGGTCGGTATCAATGTTGATCTTGCGCACGCCGTTCTTGATGCCTTCAACGATTTCTTCGACGGGCACGCCGTAGGTCGCGCCCATTTCGCCGCCGTTCTCGTTGATGATCTTCAGCCAGTCCTGCGGCACGCTGGAAGAACCGTGCATCACCAGGTGAGTGTTGGGCAGGCGGGCGTGAATTTCCTTGATGCGGTCGATGCGCAGCACCGCGCCGGTGGGCGGGCGGGTGAATTTGTAGGCGCCGTGGCTGGTGCCGATGGCGATGGCCAGCGCGTCAACCTGCGTCGCCTTGACGAACTCGGCGGCTTCAGTCGGGTCGGTGAGCAGCTGGTCGTGCGACAGCACGCCTTCGGCGCCGTGGCCGTCTTCCTTCTCGCCCATGCCGGACTCGAGCGAGCCCAGGCAACCCAATTCACCTTCAACCGACACGCCGATGGCGTGGGCGATATCGACGACGTGCTTGGTGGTGTCGACGTTGTACTGGAAGGACGAAGGCGTCTTGGCATCTTCCATCAGCGAGCCGTCCATCATGACGCTGGAGAAGCCGGAACGCATCGACTGGATACAAATCGCCGGGCTGGCGCCGTGGTCCTGGTGCATGACGATCGGCACATCGGGATGGGTCTCGATGGCAGCTTCGATCAGGTGACGCAGATAGGCTTCGCCGGCGTACTTGCGGGCGCCGGCCGAGCCCTGCATGATCACCGGGCTGTCGGTTTCCTCGGCAGCTTCCATGATGGCTTGAATCTGCTCAAGGTTGTTGACGTTGAACGCAGGCAGACCATAACCGTGTTCAGCGGCGTGGTCCAGTAGTTGGCGCATGGATACGAGTGCCATTCATCTCTCCTCTTCTCGGTAAGTTAATCAGGTGGGTCGTTGCTCGCCGACCCGGACAAGTTTCAGCATATTGGTACCACCGGCCTGGCCGATGGGTTCGCCATAGGTCAGCACGATCAGATCGCCAATTTCGACGGCACCGGAACGGATCAATTCCTCTTCCGCCTCGAACAACAGTTCATCACGATCATTGCCCGTGTAGCGCAGCATCAGGGGATACACCCCGCGATAGACACTGACCTTGTAGCGGGTGCGCACATCGGGGGTCATGGCATAGATCGGCACGCCGCAATCAAGGCGCGAGATCCACAATGCGGTCGAACCGGATTGCGTCAGCGAGACAATGGCCTTGACTTGCAGGTGATGGGCGGTAAATAACGCCGCCATGGCGATCGACTGGTCGATGCGGGTAAACACGCGGTCGAGAAAGTGGCGGTCCAGTGCAGCCGCGTCCGTCGACTTTTCGGCCTCATGACAAATGCGCGCCATGGCAAGAACCGTTTCGACAGGAAAATCGCCGGCGGCGGTCTCGGCCGAGAGCATCACGGCATCGGTGCCATCCAGCACGGCATTGGCGACGTCCGAAACCTCAGCACGTGTCGGCACGGGGCTGTGGATCATTGACTCCATCATCTGCGTGGCGGTGATGGCAAATTTGTTGTGTTCGCGCGCCCGACGGATGATCTTTTTCTGCAAGGCCGGCACGGCGGCATCGCCAACCTCGACGGCAAGGTCGCCACGCGCCACCATTACGCCATCACAGGCGTGCAGGATGTCTTCAAGGTTTTCGACAGCTTCGCAACGTTCGATCTTCGCCACCACCAAGGCTTGCGACCCGGCCTTGTGCAGCAGTTTGCGTGCCAGACGCAGGTCACCCCCTGACTTCGGGAACGACACGGCAACATAATCGACCTGCAACTCGGCGGCAGTCTTGATATCTTCGATGTCCTTGGCGGTCAGGGCCGGCGCGGAAAGACCTCCACCCTGCTTGTTGATACCCTTGTTATTCGACAGCTCGCTACCCTGGCGCACGATGCAATGGATTTCAGATTCTTCGATGTGCGCGACGTCCATGATGACGCGACCGTCATCAAGCAGCAGCGTATCGCCGGCCGCAACATCCTCGACCAATTCGGGGTAATCAAGACCGACGCGGGTGGCATCACCCAAGGTGCAATGAGCATCCAGAATAAATTTCTGTCCCGGCTTCAGCAGAATTTTGCTGCCGGCAAACTTGCCGATCCGAATCTTCGGTCCTTGCAGATCAGCCATCAGGGCGATCGTGCGATCATGGTTACGCATTGCCTGTTGCAGCAGTTCGATGCGCTTCTTGTGATCGTCAACAGTGCCGTGGGAGAAATTCAGCCTGACGACATCAATGCCCGCAGAAACCAGTTGGTCAAGCGTATGCGGGTCCGATGAGGATGGGCCCAGGGTGGCAACGATTTTGGTGGAACGTAGCATTGAGTATGAGGCGGGCCGCTTCAAGCGCGGCCCGTGGGTAAATTATCGATCAGGCCTGCGCACGTTTTTCCAGAATATCCACGGCCGGCAATACCTTGCCTTCCAGATATTCGAGGAAAGCGCCGCCGGCGGTGGAAATGTAGGACACCTTGTCATAGATGTCGTACTTCTGGATGGCGGCGATGGTGTCACCACCGCCGGCGAGGGTAAAGGCCTTGGTGTTGGCGATGGCCATCGCGATGGCTTTGGTGCCCTCGCCAAATTGGTCGAACTCGAACACGCCAACCGGGCCGTTCCACACCACGGTGCCAGCCTTCATGATGATGTCGACGAGTTCCTGGGTGCTCTTCGGGCCGATGTCAAAAATCATGTCATCATCGGCAACGGTACCGGCGTCTTTCAGCACGGCTGGCTCGGCAGCGTCGAATTTCTTGCCACAAACCACATCGACAGCGATCGGGATGGTGGCGCCCCGGGCGGTCATCTTTTTGATCAGCGCCTGCGCGGTGGGAACCAGATCATCCTCGCACAGCGACTTGCCGACGTTCTTGCCGGTGGCCTTGAGGAAGGTGTTGGCGATGCCGCCACCGACGACCAACTGCTCGCACTTCTCGGAGAGCGCCTCCAGCACGGTCAGCTTGGTCGACACCTTGGAACCGCCGACGATGGCAACCATCGGGCGGGCAGGATTGGCCAGCGCCTTGTGCAGCGCTTCCAGCTCTTCGCTAACCAGCATGCCGGCACAGGCGACCGGTGCGAATTGCGCAATGCCGTAGGTGGAGGCTTCGGCACGGTGGGCGGTGCCGAAGGCATCCATGACGAAGACATCACACAGCGCGGCATATTTCCTGGCGGTTTCCTCGACGTTCTTCTTCTCGCCCTTGTTGATGCGGCAGTTCTCGAGCAGCACGACTTCGCCGGCAGCGACATCGAAGCCACCGTCAACCCAGTCACGAACCACACGCACCGGCTTGCCGAGTTTGGCGGACATCACATCAGCCACGGGCTTGAGGGAGTTTTCCTCGGCCCATTCGCCTTCAGTCGGACGACCAAGGTGGGAGGTGACCATGACCTTGGCGCCGGCTTTCATGGCGTGTTCGATGGTCGGCATCGAGGCGGTAATGCGGGCATCGGAGGTGACCTTGCCGTCCTTGACGGGTACGTTGAGATCGGCGCGGATAAACACGCGCTTCCCATTGAGGTCAAGATCAGTCATGCGGATGAACTTGGACATGTGCTATCTCCCGTTTAATTGTTTGAAGTTAACCACTGAAACGTTGCACCCCCATGACGGATGGTGCAACGCTTGGATGGTGAATCTCTACAACAAATTACTTGGCGACGTGCTTGACGAAACGCAGCATGTTGCAGGTGTAGCCGTACTCGTTGTCGTACCAGGCGACGACCTTGACGAAGGTGCTGTCCAGCGCAATGCCGGCTTCTGCGTCAAAAGTCGAGGGGGCGGTGTGGCCGACGAAGTCGGTGGAGACTACTTTCTCTTCAGTGTAGCCGAGCACACCCTTCATGGCGCCTTCAGAAGCGGCCTTCATGGCGGCGCAGATGTCCTTGTACGAGGCTTCCTTGTTCAGTTCGACGGTGAGGTCGACCACGGAAACGTCGGAGGTCGGAACGCGGAAGGCCATGCCGGTGAGCTTGCCCTTCAGTTCCGGCAGCACCACGCCGACAGCCTTGGCGGCACCGGTCGAGGACGGGATGATGTTCTCGAGGATGCCACGACCACCACGCCAATCCTTGTTGGACGGGCCATCAACGGTCTTCTGGGTGGCGGTAGCCGCATGCACCGTGGTCATCAGGCCACGCTTGATGCCCCAGTTGTCATTTAGCACCTTGGCGACAGGGGCCAGGCAGTTGGTGGTGCAGGAAGCGGCCGAAACGATGGTCTCGCCGGCATACTTCTCGTGGTTCACGCCATAGACGAACATCGGGGTGTCATCCTTCGACGGGGCGGACTGGACAACTTTCTTGGCGCCGGCGGCGATGTGCTTCTGGCAGGTGTCCTTGGTGAGGAAGAAGCCGGTGCACTCGATGACGATATCGGCGCCGATTTCATTCCACTTCAGGTTGGCAGGATCCTTCTCGGCCGTCAGGCGAACCTTCTTGCCCTTGACGATCAGGTTATTCCCTTCGACGGCGATGTCACCGTTGAAGCGACCATGCACGGAGTCATACTTCAACATGTAGGCAAGGTAATCGGGCTCGAGCAGGTCGTTGATGCCAACGACTTCGATCTCGGGAAAATCCTTGGCGATAGCGCGGAAAGCCATGCGGCCGATGCGGCCAAAACCGTTGATGCCAACTTTGATAGTCATGTTTTTGATCTCCTTGTAATGATTAGATGAATTTTTCGACTGACTTCACGACGTTCGCCACCGTGAAACCGAATTCCTTGAACAGTACGCTGGCTGGAGCGGACTCGCCGAAACGATCGAGGCCGATCACGTCGCCTTCGCCGCCGACATACTTCCACCAGCCGCCGGTAACACCCGCCTCGACGACAACGCGCGGCAGACCCTTGGGCAGCACGCTGTCCTTGTAAGCCTGATCCTGACGGTCAAAGACGTTGGTCGAGGGCATCGAGACAACGTTGACGTGGATGTTCTGCTGGGCCAGCGCGTCCTGAGCCTTCAGGGCCAGCTCGACTTCCGAGCCGGTAGCGATGATGACGGCCTTGGCAGCACCCTTGGCGGCGGAGATGATGTAGCCACCTTTTTTGATATTCTGGATGGTTGCTGCGTCGCGTGCCACGAAGGGCAGGTTCTGCCGCGACAGGGCCAGCGAGCTCGGGCCGTCCAGTCTTTCGACTGCTGACGTCCAGGCCACCATGGTTTCGACGGTATCGCAAGGGCGCCAAAGATCCATGTTGGGGATCAGGCGCAGCGTAGCGATCTGCTCGACCGGCTGGTGCGTCGGACCATCTTCACCCAGCCCGATGGAGTCATGCGTGAACACATAGATCACGCGCTGCTTCATCAGCGCCGACATGCGCAGGGCATTGCGGGCGTATTCCGAGAACATCAGGAAGGTACCGCCGAAGGGCAGCAGGCCGCCATGCAGCGCCATGCCATTCATGATGTGGGACATGCCGAACTCACGCACGCCATAGGAGATATAGTTGCCTGTCGACTTGCCGGAGACGTGCTTGCAGCCCGTCCAGTTAGTCAGGTTCGAGCCGGTCAGGTCGGCAGAACCACCGAGGAACTCCGGCAGGGCCGGCGCCAGGGCGTTGATGGCAATCTGCGAAGCCTTGCGTGTGGCAACGGTTTCAGCTTTTTCGTTGGCAGTGGCGATCGCCTTGGCAGCGTGGTCGGCCCAGCCGGCGGGCAGATCACCGGCCATGCGACGCTTGTACTCGGCGGCTTCAGCCGGGAAGGCCTTGGCGTAGTGCTCGAATTTCTGGTTCCATGAACCTTCCCACTCGGCGCCTTTCTTCTTGGCGTCCCAAGTTTCGTAAACTTCCTTGGGAATCTCGAACGGTCCGAAATTCCAGCCGATGTGCGGGCGGGTCAGCGCAATTTCGATGTCGCCAAGCGGCGCGCCATGCACGTCATGCGTACCCTGCTTGTTCGGCGAACCGGCACCGATCACCGTCTTGCAGCAGATCATCGAAGGCTTGTCGGTCACGGCCTTGGCGGCCTCGATGGCCTTGTGCAGGGCTTCCGGATCGTGGCCATTGACGTTGGGCACGACATGCCAGCCATAGGCTTCGAAGCGCTTGGGGGTATCGTCGGTAAACCAGCCTTCGACGTGGCCGTCGATGGAGATGCCGTTATCGTCCCAGAAGGCGGTCAGTTTGCCCAGACCCCAGGTGCCGGCAAGCGCGCAGGCTTCGTGCGAAATGCCTTCCATCAGGCAGCCATCGCCGAGGAAAACATAGGTACGGTGATCAACAATTTCATGGCCCGGCTTGTTAAATTCGGCGGCCAGCAGCTTTTCGGCCATGGCCATACCGACGGCGTTGGTGATGCCCTGGCCGAGCGGGCCGGTGGTGGTCTCGACGCCCGGTGTGTAGCCAAGCTCGGGGTGACCCGGCGTCTTGCTGTGCAACTGGCGGAAATGCTTCAGGTCCTCAATCGACAGATCGTAGCCGGTCAAGTGCAACAGGGCATAGATCAGCATCGACCCGTGTCCATTCGACAGCACGAAACGGTCGCGGTTTGACCACTTGGGATTGTTGGGGTTGTGGCGCATGTGATGGTTCCACAGCACCTCGGCGATCTCGGCCATGCCCATGGGCGCGCCAGGGTGGCCGGAGTTGGCCTTTTGTACGGCATCCATGGCCAGGGCACGGATCGCGCTGGTCAGATTGTTGAAGACAGGCGGTTCAAAATCGCTGAATGTGGCTGACATAGGTTTCCTTTCCTCCCGGTGAACGCGTAATTATCCGCGAAACCCGGCGCTTGCGCTCATTGTGGTTGATTGTTTTTTTTGAATCCTGACGCGACGACTTACAGTGCCATGGCGCGCTTCTTGTTCTCCATGAGGCGCAGAATCATTGGCGTGAAGATCAGTTGCATGGCGATTTCCATCTTGCCACCCGGCACGACGATGACATTGGGACGCGACATAAACGAGTCGCGGATCATCGACAGCAGGTAGGGGAAGTCGATACCTTTCGGGTTGGCGAAGCGGATCACCACGAAACTTTCGTCTGGGGTCGGGATATCCTGGGCGATAACCGGGTTGGAGGTATCCACCGTCGGAACACGCTGGAAGTTCACGTGGGTTCGCGAGAACTGTGGCGTAATGTAGTTAAGGTAGTCGGGCATGCGGCGCAGGATGGTATCCACCACCGCCTCAGTCGAATAACCGCGCGCACCCTTGTCGCGGATCAGTTTCTGAATCCATTCGAGGTTGATAATCGGTACTACACCGATCAGCAGGTCGGCATGCTGGGCGACGTTTACAGTATCCGTGACGACGCCGCCGTGCAGGCCTTCATAGAACAATACATCGGACGGTGGCAGATCCTGCCAGGGCGTGAAGGTGCCCGGCTCCTGTTTGTAGGGCGCGGCTTCTTCGTGGTTATGCAGGTAGTAGCGACGCTTGCCGGAGCCGGTATCACTATAGGTCTTGAACAAATCTTCAAGCAGGGCAAGTTCGTTGGCATCGGCGCCGAAGTGGCTGAAGTGATTGTTTCCCTTCGTGGCTTGATTGGCAGCCTCCGCCTTCATCGCCATGCGGTCGAATTTATGGAAGGAATCGCCCTCGATGATGGCCGCGGTGATCTTCTCGCGGCGGAAGACATGCGCGAAGGACTTGGTGACAGTGGACGTGCCCGCACCGGAAGAACCGGTAATAGCGATGACGGGGTGTTTGACCGACATGAGCGTCTCCGAAGAAAAGGGAAAGGGTTAGCGGAACAGGGAGCGCGAGGAAAACAGCGGCATATCATAGCTGTCCAGATCTTTGCCCTCGACATATTCCTGATGGTAGCGATGCAGGCGCTCAACTTCATCCTTAGAACCAAAGATGAACGGCGCGCGCTGATGCAATTCGGCGGGTTTGATTTCAAGAATGCGGTTGCGTCCGGTAATCGCGGCGCCACCAGCCTGCTCGATGATGAAAGCGATCGGATTGGCTTCATACACCAAGCCGAGCCGGCCGCCTTGATCACGCGTCCGCTCATCGTGCGGGTAGAGGAATACTCCGCCACGCGTGAGGATGCGATAGGCTTCGGCGACCAGCGAGGCGACCCAACGCATGCCAAAATCCTTGCCGCGTGGGCCTTCCTTGCCGGCCATGCATTCCTGCACGTAACGGCGGACCGGCGGCTCCCAGTATTTCTCGTTCGACGCATTGATCGCGAAGGTGCTGGCCTCGGTGGGAATCGTCATCTTCGGATGGGTCAGCACAAACTCGCCAATCTCGCGATCGAGCGTGAAACCGTTCACACCTTTGCCGGTGGTCAGGATCAGTCGCGTCGAAGCGCCGTATTGCACCATGCCGGCACACAACAACTCGCTACCGGGCTGAAGGAAGTCCTCTTCCTTCGATTTGCGCTTGACGTCCGGCGCACGCATGATTGAGAAGATCGTGCCAGTCTGGAAGTTGATGTCGAGGTTACCGGAGCCATTGAGCGGATCAAAAGCCAGCAGGTACTTGCCCCTCGGCTGGTCGGAGTGGCTGATGCCCTCCATATCCTCCGAGGCCATCGCGGTCAGGTGACCGGTCGTAATACTGGCCTGCAACATGACCTCATTGGCCATGGCTTCGATCTTCTGGTTCAGGTCTTTGCCCGCAGCAATCAGGGCACCCTTGGCCACATAGCTGGCAATAATCTTGCTCGCCGTGGCGACATCATTGATCAGGCCTGTGAAATCTCCTGTCGCGCCGGGGACATGGCGCTGCTCCTCGTTCATGAACTGGGCCAGCGTTAAACGACCAACCTGCATGTTCTCCTCCTCTGTGTCAGCAGCCTACGATTTATTGCTCTTGTCTTATCCTGTCTGCGGGCAACGCCACTCGAGAAAAATCCCCACCCCCATGCAGGGGTGGGGCCAAACTGGCAAACGCCAGAGGGAGTGGAGAAACTCATTTCGGCGCTCACAAAAAAAGCTGCTCGCCGAGCAGATGAGCAAACTCTAATGTGCGAAACCCATAAGCGCCAGTCACTTTTTCTTATGACCGGAATAAGCTCATTGTTATTGCAGTGCAACATAGTCACTTGACATCTTCCGCTCCACCAGTGCCGACTATCGGCATCGGGTTTATTATTCGGTCACCATGCCGCCTTCCTTGCTTCCAACCATATCCGCTCACTTGCTCCGTGCTGTTGTCATTACATTCACCTGCGTGTCGATGGTTAGCGCCATGGATGGCCAGGAACGACGGGTAGCCCTGGTGATCGGCAACGGCAATTACCAGCAGCCCGACCTGCCCAAACTGCCGAACCCTCCCAACGATGCCGAAGACATCGCCAAAGCACTGCGCGGTTTTGGTTTTGAAGTCATCGAGAGAAAGAACCAGTCACTCGAGGCCATGAATCAGGCGATTGCTGAGTTCGGCAGCAAGATCGGCGGCAGCACAGCCGCGCTGTTTTACTATGCCGGGCATGGCATTCAAGTGAAGAACCAGAACTACCTGATACCGGTGAATGCCCGGCTGGAAAGCGAAGCCTCGGTGCCCTATCAGAGCGTCAATCTCAATCAGGTTCTTGATGAAATGGACAACGGCAAAAGCGGCGCCAACATCGTGATGCTGGATGCCTGCCGTAACAATCCGATCAGCGGCAAATTCCGCTCCGGCCAAACGCGCGGGCTGGCCAGCCCCGGCAGTGCGCCGAAAGGTACCGTGATCATCTATGCGACCGACCCTGGCAACGTTGCCGCCGATGGCAAGGGGCGCAACGGATTATTTACGGCCGGACTGCTGAGCGCTTTCAAGGGAAAAGACCTGAGCCTTGACGGCGTTCTGACCGCCGCCAGTGCGGAAGTCGAACAGGCCAGCGGCCAAACGCAGACACCGTATGTGAATGGCCCGAAGACCCTGCAGAAGAGCTTTCATTTTCGCGTCACCTTTGATCCCGGTCAGGCAGAAATTGAAAAGACCTTCTGGAACAGCATCGAGCGCAGTACCAATGCGGCGGATTTTGCAGCCTACCTGCAGAAATACCCCCAGGGCAGCTATGCGCCGCTGGCCGAAAACCGGCTGAAAGCCTTGCAGGGCAGCACACTGGCGCTCGCATCTCCTGCCACCGCGACCACAGCCTTTGACGGCCGCTGGGCTGTTACGCTGGTCTGCGATGACCTGCAATACAAGGAAAAACTTGTCAAAGGCTATACCTACAATTTCTTCATCGACGTCAAGGCCGGCCAATTGCAGGGGCAGCATAAGCAAGTCGACACGCCGGCGTCTTTGACGATGATCGGTACCATTCAAACTGACGGCACAGTTGATATCCATGCGAATGGCATCACTGGAAATCAGGATTACTCGGTGGGCCGCGTTCAACCGGGCAAGCCGTACTCCTACCGTATGCTTGGCAGCTTGACGCCAACGAGCGGCAAGGCAACGCGCATCGAACTGAGGCCTTGCGAAGCGACGTTCTTCAAGAACTGACCGGCCGCTTCTGCTGGCCGCAACCCGCCGTCCCGCCAGCGCCGACTTTTCGTGGATCAGCGCGTCAAGCTGAGGTAAAGCATCGGCAACTGTTCCGGCAGGCGTTCGATGCGGTCGAGGACGCGCCAGCGGTTGCCAAAGATTTCGCGGACATACTCGTCGGCCTTGGGATCAAGACTCAGGCAAAAAGTGGTAACTCCTTGCGTTGTGAGCTCCTCAACCGCCCTTTTGGCGTCGGCACGCAAGTGCTCAGGATCGGTTACGTCGATGTCTGCCGGTTCGCCGTCGGTGAGTAACAGCAGGATTTTCTTGTCGGACTTGCGACTTGACAGGTAATGGCCGGCATTCCGCAATGCCGCACCCATGCGCGTCGAATATCCCGCCTGCATCGCCGCGAGGCGCGCTTTCACGGTGTCGTCCCAGCACTCGCTGAAGCCCTTGATGTGCTGGTAGCGCACTTCGTGCCGCGTATTGGAATGGAAGCCGGCGATGGCGAGCGGATCGCCCAGACAGTCGATGGCCCAGGCCAGGAGTGAAACAGCTTCCTGGCTGAGTTGCAGAATCGTTTGCTGGCTGCCAGCCGCTTTTTCGTTGAGCGACTCCGACAAGTCCACAAGCAGGAGCACCGTAATGTCGCGCCCATCGGTGCGGTGACTCATGTTGATGCGCGGGTCGGGCGTGGCGCCGCCCTTGAAGTCGATCAGCGAGCGGATCGCGACATCGAGATCGAGCTCGCTGCCTTCCTCCTGATAGCGGATGCGTACCTTGTCCTGCGGTTTGAGCAGATCGAGCAGGCGCTTGAGCTGCTTGGCGAGCGCCGCATGTTTTTGCAGCAACTTGTCGATATCGGCAGCATTGCCGCTCGGATGGAGGGACTCGTAGACGCTTGCCCAGTCGGGACGATAGGTCTGGGTGGCATGATCCCATTCCGGGTAATGGCGAGGGGGCAAGCCTTTCAATTCGTCACCCGGTTCGAATTTGCGCTCGGCGTCGAAGGCCTGTTCTTCATCGCCCTCTTCGATGAACTTCCACAGCTGGCGATTGTCGTCGCGGTAATCGATCACCGTGTTATCGAAATGCACCTTCGCCAACTGGTCACTCTGGCGGCGCGTCTTGGTGACGTAAGAAAGTGCCAGGCCGGCGATTTCGGCCGTACTGGATGTGCTTTGGTCCAGCAGCTCGTGGAAGCGCCGGACGAATTCCAGCAGATCCTTGTCCGTGTAGCCATGCCCGGGATCGATCAGCGCGCGCGACAGCATGGCCAATCGATGGCGCAGGCAGGAGGTGGTCTCCGGGTCGCAGGCATCCTCAACGGGGTGCGGGTGTTGCGCCAGAAAAATACGGCGCAGGCCGGGATATTCACGGATCAGCAGTGTCTCGACGCGGCAGTCCTCGAAGAACTCGACGGCCATGCGCTGGAAGGGGCTCCAGTTGTCGGCAATCTGCGCTTCACTCCAGCGGCGATGGCCAACCATATGCGCGAGTACGGCGCGGTAACGATCAAGGCCACTGATACCGTAGGCGTCGTCGAAGACGTCCGGCACACGCATGCCCAGCGCGTCGTAGTAGGGGATCGGTTTGCGCAGCTCGTCGAAAGCCGTCGAATACGGCACCAGTTGGTCACTATCTTGCCAGAGCGCGCGCAAATAAAGATCCAGGCTGCGTTCAGCGTCGGCAAACAGCGTGCCATGCCGCTCCCGCTGCAATACCGCTCGACTGTCCGCCAGCTTCAGGGTGAAATATTCTATCTGCCGTTCGGGGTGATGACTGTAATTGCGAATGCCGTACTCTACCCAGTTCCTCAAACCGGCCATCGCCAACAAATTCAGTAGCCGGGGCGCCTGCTCGAAGAGCCCGGGCAGGCCGGGGCTGGGGAAGGTCGTGTGATGGCCGTGGATGGAACCGGTGGTGCGCCGCATCAGGTCAAGGGCAATATCGAGATAGTGTTGCAATTGCTCCACCGATTGCAGGCGGCGCGCCACGGCTGCGAGCGTCTGCAGGAAGGGGGTTATCGCGTTGCCGTTTGGCGATTTCTGCATCGCCTTGACGCAATCGAGCACCGGCACCAGCGCCTGTTTGCCAACAGCAGCGACGACCGAAGGCCACTCTTCGATAAACACCAGCATCGGTTCGACGCCGCGCCCCAACTTGCCGATCAAGCTCGCGGCATCAAGGTAGGCATCAAGGTCGGGGCGGTCGATGACCAACAGTGCCTCGGCCATCGCTTCCTCAAAAATATCGGCGACCTGCGGGAAGCGCGTATCCAGCCGCTTCCAATACTGCTGCATCAAAGGGTGTTGATACTCCTTGAGCGCCGAATCGCTGCTGGCCATCATGATGGACCGGTCAGATAAAGGTGGTGTCGATAGCGTGATCGAGCGTGGCGCGAATGTCGGCGTCATCCGTGATCGGCCGCACCAGTGCCATGCGGCAGGCGTCCCCGGCATCGACGCCGCGCTTGATCAGCATCGCCGCATAGACCAGCAGGCGCGTCGAAATACCCTCATCGAGGCCGTGGCCCTTGAGGTTGCGACCGACCTGGCCGATCTTCACCAGCTTCGCGGCGGTACCTTCCGCCAGACCGGTCTCCTGCGTGAGAATCAAGGTCTCGAGTTCCGGCGAAGGATAGTCAAAGTCGAAAGCGGTGAAGCGTTGCTTGGTCGACTGCTTCAGGTCCTTCATCAGGCTTTGGTAGCCCGGGTTGTAGGAGATCACCAGCTGGAAGTCAGGATGCGCCTCGATCAACTCGCCCTTCTTGTCGAGCGGCAGATTGCGGCGATGGTCGGTGAGCGGATGGATCACCACGGTAGTGTCCTGGCGCGCTTCGACAATCTCGTCGAGATAGCAGATCGCACCGATGCGCGCGGCGGTAGTCAGCGGACCGTCGAGCCAGCGCGTACCATTGGCTTCAAGCAGGTAGCGGCCGACGAGGTCGCTCGCTGTCATGTCTTCGTTGCAGGCGACGGTGATGAGCGGCTTTTGCAGTTTCCAAGCCATGTACTCGACGAAGCGTGACTTGCCGCAGCCTGTCGGGCCTTTCACCATCACCGGCAGCTTGGCATGGTAGGCCGCTTCGTAGAGCACAACCTCCTTGCCCTGGGCCTGATAGAAGGGTTCCGTCTTGACGAGGTATTGATCCTTGTTCGACATGGCGCTATCCAATCATTAAGTCGATCAATTAAATCTGGTTGAGCGGCAAAAAGCCCCACCGAGGCGGGGCTTTTTATCAGAGTCCGGATTACTTATGGACGCCGAGTTTTTCACGCCAACCTGGGTAAAGCTTGTCGGCATCGCCCGGGAAAGACTCGAAAGCACGGGCAAACTCCTTGTGGCTCTTGGCGTACTCGATCGGGTCGGCCTTGGCCTTCCAGCACTCGTACGACTGACGCAGCGAGATCGCACCGGCAGCGGGACTGTCGATGTGGCCATAGGCGCCGCCGCCGGAAGTGTTGATGACGTTGCCGTGGCCGAGGTTCTCGAAGAAGCCGGGCAGGCGCAGCGCATTCATGCCGCCGGAGATGATCGGGGTGGTAGGCTTCATGCCGTACCACTTCTGGAAGTAGACCGGACCCTGCGCCTCATCACGTTCAATCATGTAGGCGATGTTCTTGTCGCTGTTTTCACCTTCCATCTTGCCGTAACCCATGGTGCCGACGTGGATGCCGGAAGCCCCTTGCAGACGGGAGATCTTGGACAGCACGAAGGCTGTGTAGCCGCGCTTGGCGCTCGGCGAGGTGATCATGCCGTGGCCGGCGCGGTGGTAGTGCAGGTACTGGTTGGGGTACTGACGGCGGGCGGTGGTGATCATGCCGGGGCCGCCGACGAAACCGTCGACCAGGAAAGCCACCTTGTCGGCATCGGGTCCGAACGTTTCCAGGATGAAATCGGCGCGGGCGCACATTTCATAGTGGTCGTCGGCGGTGATGTTGGCGGAGAACAGCTTGGCCTGGCCGGTTTCGTCCTGGGCGCGCTTCATCGCGTCGTAGACCAGCGGGTAGACCTTTTTGGCCGGGCAGAACACCTGGTTGCCCTGGGGTTCGTCGTTCTTGATGAAGTCGCCGCCGAGCCAGAACTGGTAGGCCGCCTTGGCGAAGGGCTCGGGACGCAGGCCGAGCTTGGGCTTGATGATGGTGCCGGCGATGTAGCCGCCGTTCACCACCGGGCGACCGAGGATGCGCCACATGTCGGAGATGTCCTTGGCCGGGCCGTCGAACAACTGGATGGCGCGCTCGGGCATGTAGAAGTCGTGGATCTTGGCGTGCTCGATGTCGCCCATGCCCTGGTTGTTGCCGATGACCAGGGTCAGGAAGGAGACGATCATCATGCGGCCGTCGGTGATGTTGCGGTCGAAGAGGTCGATCGGGTAGGCGATCCGCATGTCTTCGGTGGCTTCGTCGATGTAATACACCAGCGCATCCACGCCACGTGTGAAGTCATCGGTGGTGGAAACTTCGACGTTGGTGCCGGTGGAGGATTCGGCGGCGAAGTGGGCGGCACAAGACAAATAGCTGCCAAATCCGGATTTCGGCTTCATCTTGTACGCGACGAGAATGTGCTTCCCGCCCTTGATCAGGTCTTCTTCCTTGAGGCTCAGGTCGGCATAACGTGCTGATTGATCCATGGTCCCTTCTCCTTTTATGTGATGTGGTGTGTTTCGTTTTTTGCTGCAATGGCCGGCATATTAGAGATGCCTAACTATAAATAACAGTCACAAAATTTTATGTCGATGATAAGTTCTTTTTGAACAAGGCCTGCAGGTCAGCAAATCTTGTTTGCGCCAAATCCGGCACTACGGCCAATGCACCAGAGAAGTCCTGGCCTTGAGTGTATTCACTTTCCGTGACCAGGGTCGGAATGCCCGCTGCCAGGCTGGACTTGAGCCCATTGGCCGAATCTTCCAGCGCGAGGCATGCATGGGCGGGAAGATTCAGGCGTTCCAGCACCCACGTATAGATATCGGGTGCAGGTTTCTTGGCCGGGACAATATCGCCGGCACCGATCACCTCGAACCAACTGGAGGCTTCTGGTGCCACGCTGGCACGCAGCAGCACCTCGACGTTTTCCGGCGTCGTCGTCGTGGCGATGGCCAGCCGCACCCCGGCGGCACGGGCCTCGTCAATCAAACGCGCAACACCGGGGCGCAGCGGCAGGGCGCCCGACTCGACCAGGCGCACGTAATGCACCGTCTTGGCGGCATGCAGCACCTTGATGCGGGCATCCGCATCCGGCAGCGCCAGAAAATCACGATCGTAGCGCTCGGCATAGAAGCGCATGCGCTCCTTGCCGCCCGTAACAGCGAGCAATTCGCCGTAAAGCGCGGCATCCCATTGCCAGGACATGCCGGCATCGGCAAAAGCGGCGTTGAAAGCAATGCGGTGGCCGTCGCGCTCGGTATCGGAAATCGTGCCGTCGACATCGAAAATCAGGGCTTGAAGTGTGTTCATGGGCGGCAAAGATACCGGCAGAAAACCATAAGCAACAGTCACATTTTCTTATTGCGATGATAAAGTGCAGCAATGAAACATGTCACCTTGCGCCAGCTGAAGGTCTTTGAGGCTGTTGGGCGCCACCTTTCATTCTCACGGGCCGCCGAGGAATTGCACCTCACGCAACCGGCGGTATCGATGCAGGTCAAACAGCTCGAAGAACAGGCCGGCTTGCCGCTGACCGAAATGGTCGGTAAAAAGGTATTTTTAACCATCGCCGGCGAAGAGGTCGTGCGCCACGCACGGCGCATCGCTCAGCAACTGCGCGAAGCCGGCGAGGCGCTTGATGCCATCAAGGGCGTACGAGGCGGCCGACTGTCGATCGGTGTCATCAGCACCGCCAAGTATTTCGCCCCGCGGCTGATCGCCGAATTTCGCCGTCGCAAACCCGGCATCGAACTGAACCTCGGGATATTCAACCGTGAAATCATCGTCCGCCAGCTCGCCGACAATGAAGTCGACCTGGCGATCATGGGCCAGCCGCCGCAGGAATTCACCACCATCTCTGAAACTTTTGCCGACCACCCGCTGGTGATCATTGCACCACCCGAGCACCCGCTTGCACGCCACACACAAATTACAGCGGCGCAATTGAGCGAGGAAACCTTCCTGATCCGCGAACCCGGCTCGGGAACGCGCGCGACAATGGAACGTTTTTTCGCCGATGTCGGCATCGTACCGCGCCATGCCCTCGAAATGGTCGGCAACGAAACCATCAAGCAGGCGGTGATGGCGGGACTCGGGCTGGCCTTCATTTCCGCTCACACCGTGTCGCTCGAATGCGAAGTCGGCCGGCTGGTGAAACTGCCTGTGACCGGCACGCCGGTGATGCGCCGCTGGTTCGTCGTACATCGCACCGAAAAGGAATTGATGCCCGTGGCCGAAACCTTCCGCGCATTCCTGCTCGCCGAAGCGCCGGGGTTGATGGGGGAACGGCCGGCGATAAAAGTCGCTACCTGAAAAGTCGGCGTCGGCGGGACGGCATGCGCTGTGGGTCAGCCCGCTGCACGGGTGCGCAGGCGTTATTTCACGGGCTTGTCCCAGAGTGTCGCGGTGACCCCCAACTTGGTAATGAAGGCTTTGACGTAATATTTATCGACGGTCAGGCGCTTGCCGCCCTCAGCCAGTGCGCTGATGAATATGTCGGTAATTTGCTCATCGGTCAGATTGGTCGCGCCGGCGGCGTGCCACTGCCGTACATGGCCGCAGCCATCACGGTCGATCAGGACAGCGTTGTCACGCGGGGCCGCCAGAAGCTTGATCATCACGCCGTTGGCGGTTTCATAGGCACGGGCGGGGCCGGCGCTGGTGGGCGTTTCCACGCCACCTTCCGGCGTCGCAGTCACCTCGAGATCCATCACCTCGTCCTCGGAAAGTGTGCTTTCCCCTTCGGTATGCCAGACCTTGTACCCACCGCCCTCCTGCAACTGGATCAGCAGCACATTATCAGCAGCCTGCACCGATGTCATGGCCAGCAGGACCGCCAGGAGAAGCAGAATCTTCATGAATGTTTCCATTTGATCGAGCAGCCGATGCCGGGAATCTGCTCGCGTGGTCCGGCGCCGCGGGTGGCAACAGCCTTCATCGCCTCGAACAGATCACGCCGCGCGTCGGGCGGTGCCGTCTCCTTGCGCGAAGCATCAAGCCGGCCGCGATACTGCAACTCAAGTTTTCCGTTGAAACCGAAAAAGTCCGGCGTGCAGACAGCACCATAGGCTTTTGCCACCGCCTGGGTTTCGTCCAGTACGTAGGGGAACGGGAACTCGAGGGCGTGGGCAACTTCAACCATGTGTTCCCACTTGTCTTCGGGATATTCGCTGGGATCGTTGCTCATGATGGCGATGCTGCCGACCCCTAAGGCCTTGAGCTCACGCGTATCGCGGATGATGCGCTCGAGCACGGCCTTGACGTAGGGGCAATGGTTGCAGATGAACATGACGAGTAGGCCATTCGGCCCGGCCGCCGAGGCCAGCGAGTGGCGCTGGCCATCGACACCGGGCAGATCGAAAGCGGGGGCCTGCCAGCCGAAATCACAAACAGGGGTCGGGGTACTCACCATGATGTTCTCCGAAGTTTATTGGGCGATCTTGGCGGACTCGAGCGACATGCGCAACAGGATCTCGCCGTTTGCGCCATCGCCGTCGAGTTTGCTCTGTTCCGGCGGCAACAATTTCGCACGCTCATCCGTCACGCCGGCAGACTTGAGGATCTCAAACGCGCCTTCGCCCCGCGCCTTGGCCAGTGACTGCAGCCGTTCGTCAGCAATCACCTCTTTGGCGCGCAGGCGCTCGAAAAGCACCGCATAGAAATCGGCGCCCTTGAGCTGGGCAACTTCACTTTCGTTGAGGGTTTTCTTCTCGCGCATCAGTCCGGTAATCCGCGACATCACCTTGCCGGTCACGCCCTCCTCCAGCTGGCCGGGATTGGCATTGCGGAAACCATCCTTCAATGCCGCCAGATCGCTGGCGCCGACGCGATCCTTGTAGAGTGTTTCAAGCGCTTCACGGATTTTCGGCTGCTGTGTCGACACCGGCCCGGGATCGCCTTTTTCTGGCACGCTCTGACCGGACTGCACGAGTACGGCGCGACGCAACTGAACTTCCTGCAAGGCGACACGATCGGCATCGGTATAAATCCCGCCGACCGAGAGATTCAACGCAGGACGCTTGGCCATCGCTTCGGCCAGCCGAACCAGCTTTTCACGCTCGGGCGGTGTCAACTGCCGTGCGCCGGCTTCGAAGACGATGCTCTCGACTTTCTCGCCATCGCCGCCGAGCACTGCACCCAGGGCGCGGAAAGGTGCGGTGACAATCTTGGTCAGCACATTGGTGATGGCCTTCCAGACCAGCGAACCATAGCTGAATTCCGGATCATCGAGACTACCAGACACCGGCAAGCCGAGTTCGATGCGACCATCGGAGTCCTGCAGGAGGGCGACGGCCAGGTCGAGCGGCAGGTCCTTCGCCGTCGGGCTTTCAACGCGTTCGCCGAGCGTCAGCTTGTCCATGATGACCTGGTTCTCGCCCTGCAACTGGCGCTGCTTGATCTTATATTGCAGATCCAGGCTGAGTTTGCCGGATTCGATCTTGCGTCCGGCAAAGGTCGCCATGTAGGGTGTCAGGCGTGTCATCTCGACATTGCGGAACTGCACGCGCATGTCGAGCGAATTCGTCGGGTTGCCCAACTCGACATGGCCGACGGCACGTGCCATGCCGTAATCATCCACCTCGCCATCGAGTTCGATCTGGCCCACCGCATCGGGACGGTTCGATAGACCGGCGATACTGCCACGCAAGTTGTGGATGCGCGTGCCGAAGGGCAAGATCAGCGAATAATCGGCGAAGTCCATCTCGCCCTTGTAGAAACGCAGGCGATCTATATTGACGATGAAGGTCGGCGGCGGCGCTTTGGCGGCGGCTTTCGGTGCGGCAGCCGGGGGTAGCTCAGTCTGGTCGGCCGGCGGAGTAGCAGTCGCCGGGGTAGCAGCGGGTGCCGGCACAGTGGTTGCAACTGGCTCAGCGCCGGACTGCTTGAGCACCTTCATGAAGTTGATGTTCTTGTCTTTGTCGATAATCAACTGGGTATCCAGGCCGTTCAAGCGCAACTCACCCAGGTTGAGTTCCTTTTGCGTCAGCGTCATGGCGCGACTGCCGAAGGTCTTCCAGGCCAGCAGGTCATTGCCGCCGGGCTCGGTGAGGCGCAAGTTGTTCACGGCGAATTCGCCACGTACATCCAGCGGACTGGACCCTTTGTCGCTAAGCATCACACTGCCCTTGGTGGACAACTTGCCGTCAGCAACTTTCAGGGTTGTCAGCGCTGCAAGATAGGGCTGAGCGATTTGCAGGGTAAGGTCGTCCAGCTTGAAATTGATATCGGCTACGGGACCGGCCGGCGTGTATTTGCCGGCGCCCTCGAAACGTCCACCCGCAACAAAATTGAAACCCACTTTCACCGGCAGGGGTGTCTCCAGGTCATCGCTGACCCCTTCGACATCGAGCGTGAGTCCTGTCAGCGCGATCTCGGCAGCCGGTGTTACCCGTTCATCATAAATCGAGACATCCAGATCTTTCACGCTGACTTTATCGACTCGGAAATGCCAGGGTGAAGCTGCAGCCGCTGCAACCGATGCGGCGGCATCAGGGGTACCAGGGGCATCCGTAGCGACGGCAGTTTCGGCAGTCTTGGCGGAGGACGCTGCCTTTTGCGGTTTCTTGGTGGTCGCCAGGGCCTGCAGGGCTTCCAGAATATAAATCCTGCCGTCGGCGGCATGGGCTACGTGCAGACTACCCTGCACCAGCGCAACGCTTGCCAGGGTTGCCTGGCGTTCGGGCAGGCTGACGCGCGCATCTGCGAAGTTCAAGTCGGTGAATTGCAGCGAACGTTCAATCTTGGGCAGGTTCAACTTGCCGCCGTGGATGCTGACGGCGCCAACACCGAGCGCCATTTTGGCCAACTCGAATCGCCCCTCCTTCAATGCGATGTTGTCGGCCATGACGCCGCCTTCACCGGTGCCCAGAGGCACGCGCAGTCCGGTGATCTGCGCCTCGATCTGATCGATCGTCGCGTCGAGTTTGGCGCCGTCGCTGCCCACCTGGTAATGCGCTGTCAACCCCGCCACACCTTCGGGCGGTGCAGGCAAGGCATCCTGCAGAAAGGGCGCAAACTTATCTAGTTGCAAACCCGCCAGACTCAATGTGCCACTCACGGCAACGGGATTGAGATCAATAGCACCCGACAGCTCGATCTGCGCCCCCATCGAGGTGAGCGCGGCAATCCTGAACTTGCCGCCATCATCGGGCAGCGTGGAAATATCGCTCAGACTCAAATCGAGCGGTTCGACGCGAGTGGCAAAACCCGACGTGCTGCGCCGGTCGGCAAAGTCCAGCTTGCCACCCGCCAGCTCAAAACTTTGAATGTCGATGCGGGGCAGCGCAGTATTTGTATCTGCCGGCTTCTCTTCCTTGCTCTTCAACGACTCCAGAAACGGTGTCCAGTTCAGCATCCCGCCGGTCTGTTCGACGAGTGTGACTTCCAGGCCATCCAGGCGGATTGCGTCGAACACGAAAGCCCGCCGGGTCAGACTGGCCGCAGAAATATCCACCACAAAGTCATCGAAAGCCAGCAACGGCTTGCCGTCGGGTTCGCTGAGTTGCAGCTTCTGCAGGCGCAGGCGCCATTCGAAGGGGTTGAATTCGGGCCGGTCGAGCGTCAACTGGTGGCCGGTTTTCTCGGCAACGAACTTTTCCGCCTGCCACTGGATGATGTGCGGCAGGGCCAGCCAGAGAAACAGCAGCAACGTGGCCAGCACGCCGAAAATAATGAGTGCCGGCTTTTTGAGTGACGGGAGCGATGGAAGACGGGAAGTCACGCTGGAGTTCATTGTCAGGTCCCTGCTATGGGCATTGTGGAATAATCGTGAAATGATACCGCGCTTCCATTGCCCCTTTCCGCTTGCCCCTGGAGCTCAGGTGGATTTGCCCGAGGCGGCCACGCACCACGCGCTCCGCGTACTGCGCCTCAAGGAAGGTGCGCCTCTGATTTTGTTCGATGGCCGGGGCGGCGCCTGGCAGGCACAAATAGTCGGCGCTGGCGGGACGGCATCCAAGGTGCGCGTCAGCCTGCAGTCCTACGATCCGGACGACCGCGAGTCTCCCCTGCACATCACGCTGGTCCAGGCCCTGCCGTCCGGCGACAAAATGGATTGGGTCGTCGAAAAAAGCGTCGAACTGGGCGTGGCCGCGCTACAGCCCGTCGCTGCGAAACGCTGTGTGGTCAAGCTCTCTGCCGAGCGCATTGCGCGGCGCGTAACCCACTGGAACCATATCGCCAGCGCCGCCTGCGAGCAGTGCCAGCGCAATCGGGTACCCGTGGTCGCGCCGGTGCTTGACTTGCCTCAATATCTTGCGAATGCGAAGGGGCAGAATGCAGTACGCTTGCTGCTCTCGCCGGAAACCGGCATAGCCTTGCGCGAGTTGCCGCCACCTAACTTGCCGGTGATCGTCATGATCGGGCCGGAGGGCGGCTGGGAAGAAAGCGAAATACTTGCGGCACGGGCGGCCAATTTCCAGCCGCTCAGATTGGGGCCTCGCGTGTTGCGCACCGAAACCGCCGGTGCAGCGGTGCTGGCGGCAATGCAGGCCGTTTGGGGTGATTTTTAAGGGGAGAGACAAAATGTTCGAATCCGCTGAACTGGGTCACAAGATCGACAAGGAAACCTACAAGAAGGCCGTGCCGGCCCTGCGCGCCGAACTGCTTGACGCGCAGTACGACCTCAAGGAAAAAGGCAAGATTCCCGTGATCGTGCTGGTCAGCGGCCAGGATGGCGCCGGCAAGGGCGAAACGATCAACGTGATGTACGAGTGGATGGACCCGCGCTTCATTTCGACACTTGCCTTCTCCTCACCGACCGACGAAGAACGCCAGCGCCCCTTCATGTGGCGCTACTGGCGCGCTTTACCGCCCAAGGGCCGGGTTGGCATCTTTGCCGGCTCGTGGTATTCCAGCCCGATCCACGACCGCATCGACGGCGGCATGACCCAGGCGGCGGTGGATCAGCGCATCGACCAGATCAACCGCTTCGAGGCAATGCTGGTGAATGAAGGCGCGCTGGTGCTCAAGTTCTGGTTCCACCTCACCAAGGACGGCCAGCGGCGCCGTCTGAAGGCACTGGAAAAGAACCCGCGTACCGCCTGGCGCGTTACCAAGTGGAACTGGGATCGCCTCAAGACCTACGACAAGCTACAAGATGTGGTCGGCCACGTGCTGCGCCTCACCAACACGCCCTGGGCACCCTGGATCATCGTCGAAGGCGAGGACGACAATTTCCGCTCGCTGACGACCGGCAAGATCATTCTCGATGCCATCCGCAAACGCCTCGCCGATCCCGACAAGCAGGCCACGCCGGTCGCTCCGCCCGTGCAGCCGAACATCGATGGCCGCGACGTCATTTCCGAACTTGATTTGAGCCACAAACTGACGAAGAAGCAATTCGAAGATCAATTGGCGAAATGGCAGGGACGCCTCTCCGAACTGGTGCGCGACCCGCGCTTCAAGCAGCGTTCGGTGATCTGCGTTTTCGAAGGCTCGGACGCCGCCGGCAAGGGCGGTGCCATCCGCCGTGTCACTGCGGCGATGGATGCGCGCGACTATCAGATCGTGCCGATCGCCGCGCCGACCGAAGAAGAGCGCGCCCAGCCCTACATGTGGCGTTTCTGGCGGCACGTCCCCCCCACCGGCCGCGTGACGATTTTCGACCGTTCCTGGTACGGCCGCGTACTGGTCGAACGGGTCGAAGGCTTTTGCGCGGAAGCCGACTGGCTGCGCGCCTATACCGAGATCAACGACTTCGAACACGAACTCGCACAATCGGGTGCGGTGGTCATCAAGTTCTGGCTGCAGGTGAGCAAGGAAGAACAGCTGCGCCGCTTCAAGGAACGCGAGAAAATCGAATTCAAGCGCTTCAAGCTGACCGACGAAGACTGGCGCAACCGCGAGAAGTGGGATGCTTATCACCACGCCGTCTGCGACATGGTCGACCGCACCAGCACGGGCCTGGTGCCCTGGACGCTGGTCGAGGCCAACGACAAGAACTACGCGCGCGTCAAGGTGATCCGCACCCTCTGCGAACGGTTAGAAGCCGCGCTCGATGCGACGACGCCGACGACCCAGCCCGCTAAACCGGGCAAGGTCAAAGTGGACAAAAAAGGCAACAAGAAGGGCTGACGCATGGCGGACACCGAAAACAGCGAACTGACTGATGCGCGGCTGGTCGCCTGGGTACGCCAGGCCGCGCCCTATATCCACGCTTTTCGCGGGCGCGCCTTTGTCATCGCCTTCGGGGGCGAGGTTTTGCCGACGGGCGTCGCCCAGGCCCTGATTCACGATATCGCGCTGCTCGACAGCATGGGTATCCAGCTGGTGCTGGTGCATGGCGCCCGGCCACAAATCGATGCCGAGATGCAGGGACGCGGACTGGCGCCGCGTTTTCACAAAGGTCTGCGCGTCACCGATGCCGAAGCACTCGAGTGCGTCAAGCGCGCGATGGGCGTCACGCGCATCGAGATCGAGGCGCTACTTTCGCAGGGTCTGCCGAACACCCCGCTGGCGGGGGCATTTTTGCGGGTCACCGGCGGCAACTTCATTTCCGCCAAGCCGGTAGGCGTGGTGGATGGCGTCGATTTCCAGTTCACCGGCGCAGTGCGCAAGGTGGAAGCTGACGAAATTCGCGCCGATCTCGCGCAGGAAAATGTCGTGCTGATCACGCCGATCGCCGCCTCGCCTTCCGGAGAAATCTTCAATCTCGCCTGGGAGGAGGTCGCAGAAGCGGTGGCTGTCGCCATCCAGGCCGACAAGCTGATCTTCCTGTGCGACTCGGCAGGCCTGGTCGACAAGAAGGGGCAACAGATTGATGCGCTGACCGTGGATGAAGGCGAGGAGTTGCTCGACAAGAAGGTCAAGCAAAGTCCCGAGGTTGCCCGCGTCTTGCCGGGTGCCATGCGCGCCTGCCACAACGGTATCGGCCGGGTGCATTTTCTTGACCGGGCACTGGATGGCGCGATGCTGATGGAGCTGTTCACGCGCGAAGGTATCGGCACCGTGATGACGCGCGCACCGCTGGCCCGCCTGCGTCAGGCCACGCCCGACGACGTCGGCGCCGTGCTGGCATTGATCGCACCGCTGGAAGCGGACGGCACGCTCGTCAAGCGCGAACGCGAGCGGCTGGAAATGGAGATCGACCGGTTTTCGCTGCTCGACCACGATGGTGTGGTGGTCGGCTGCGCTGCACTCTATCCGCTCACCCGGGTGCGCGGCGAACCAGCAGTTGCCGAACTCGCCTGCCTGGCAGTAATGCCCGAATACCGGCGCGCAGGCTATGGCGACCAGTTGCGCCGCCACCTCGACGCGCGTGCCAAAACAATGAAGATCAAGCGCCTCTGCGTGCTGACCACCCGTACCGCACACTGGTTCCT
>JAABQX010000037.1 GCA_011391215.1 Rhodocyclaceae bacterium | reverse complement strand
AAGCATGCCGCGATCCGTATCGAGCCCGCCACCCTGCCCTGGCGCATGGTCGTGCTGCGTTCTCCAGGGACCGCGTTGGATGCCCATGAAAAGGTTCTGGCCTGGCGCGCCAAGCTCGCACCCTTGCTGGCCGATTTCGATTACGCCGCGCTGACGCTGGATGGACGCGAGCGTCCGCTGGTCGCCTTGCGCATCGCCCAGGCGGAACCGCTCTCGCCCGAACGCATCGAGCGCATCGCCCGGGTGCTGGAGATGCCGGAGGGCGCCTGCCTCGCCTACCGCGACCCGGCAAAACATGTCACCAAGCGCGCGCGGATCGATGAGGAGCGCCTCACGGGCATCCTCCTGGCGGGCGAAGATCAGGCCTCCGGCTGGCTGCGCGCGGCCCTGCGCGACGGTGTGCCGATCGACGCGCTGCGCCGCTGGATCTTTGCGCCGCGCGCTGCGGCCCCCGTCGCCAGCGTTATCTCCCGCAAGGTGATCTGCAACTGCCTCGATGTCAGCGAGGACGAAATCAAGCGTGAAATCGCTGCCGGCGCCAATCTGCGCGGCTTGCAGGAAAAGCTGAAATGCGGCACCTCGTGCGGCTCCTGCGTGCCAGAGATCAAGCGCATGCTGGCGACGGCGCCTCAGCCAGCCTAGCGAAAAAAGTCGGCGCTGGCAGGACGGCAGGTAGTGCTACCGCCGCGCAGGTAGGTGTTTAGTTACCGCGGCCGATCACCGCACCGTTGGCGATCAGTTCATCCAGTAGCGCCATCGTCGCCCGGCCGGAGCAGGCATACGGGTCGATGGTCGGCGTCTCGGAATACTTCAGCAGCAGGGAAGGATTGACACGCGCCAGGTTGACCTGGCCCATCGTCCAGCCGGCGAAGCGGCGCTCGGCGATTTCCTCGAATATCAGCAGCTGGATCTCGTTATGCCGGGTGTCGCGGACGATGCGGTTATACAGTTCCGAAATATTCTTGCGGCTGCCTTCGATGACCTGGATGAAGGTGTTTTCGTTGTAGCAGAGCATGCCGGTGATGCCATGCGGCACGTTATAGCCGCTCGATTGCACGAGGATGGCATCGACGATTTCCGCCATCAACGGTTCGGCCGGGCGGCTGGTGTAAAGCAGACGGACAAGCATGGGTCAATCCTTGAGGTTGATGAGGGAAAGAAACTCGCGCCGCAAGGCCGAGTCCCTGAGAAACGAGCCGCGCATGACGCTGTTGATCATCTTGGCGCCATTGTCCTTCACGCCGCGCCATTGCATGCAGAAATGATCGGCTTCCATGACCACGGCGAGACCGTCCGGGCTGACCTTGTTCATCAGCAGATCGGCCATCTGGGTGATCGCCTCTTCCTGAATCTGCGGCCGCGACATTACCCACTCGGCGAGGCGCGAGTATTTCGACAGGCCGATCAGGTTGGAATGCTCGTTCGGCATGATGCCGATCCACAGACGGCCCATGATCGGGCAGAAGTGATGGCTGCAGGCGCTGCGCACGGTGATCGGGCCGACGATCATCAGCTCGTTGAGATGCTCGGCATTGGGAAATTCGGTGACGGGTGGCGCCGGCATGTAGCGACCGCGAAAGACTTCAGTGAGGTACATCTTGGCGACGCGGCGCGCCGTGTCCTGCGTGTTGTGGTCGCTCTCGATGTCGATGACCAGGCTCTCGAGGACACCGCGCATTTTGCCGGCCACCTCGTCGAGCAGCAAATCCAGTTCGCCGGGTTCGAGGAAGTCCGCGATGTTATCGTTGGCATGAAAGCGCCGGCCGGCCTGCTGCAAACGCTGCCGCACCCGGGCCGAAACCGGTGATGGCGGATCGGCGTCGCTCCGCTTGTCAATTTCGCTCATTCAGGGTCTCTCTCCTATTGGAAAATCCGTTTTGCGTAATGGTAATGTACGGCCAATTGATCGGGGTCATGCGCTTTTCCTCTTGCGCTGGATAAACTCTATCTGACGCAGATGCAGAGAAATGCAAGATTAGTCTGTTATTTTTTTCTGCCGTACCGCCCTACTCTCAAGGAATTCAGATGACCCCACGTGGCACCGCAAAAAAAATATCACTGGTCTTTGCTGGTAGTTCCTTCACCTGTGCGGTGCTCAGCCTCGGCCTCTCGTTCTGGTCCTGGATGACCTATGGCAAGCATGTCTACACCGGCAGCCTGTTCGCTACCACGTTCTTTTTCTTCAGCGCAGCGGTGGTTTTATACGAGATGAGCCGGCCGCAGCCGCCGCTCCCTCCCCCCGAAAACCCGTAGCGCAGCTGTCAAGCGTTGCCGGTCAACTGGGCATATAACAGTGGCAGGCGGTCAGGCAGGTCTTCCGGTTTACGCACGATGGTGTAGCCGGCCGGGCCGAACAGGTGCGGCAGGTAGCTGGCCCCCTCCCGGTCGATCGTCACGCAAAAGGGTTTTATGCCCTTCTCGCGTGCCTCGATGAGGGCCATGCGCGTATCTTCAATGCCGTAGCGGCCTTCGTAGAGATCGATGTCATGCGGTTTGCCGTCGGAAAGGATCAGCAGCAGACGGCGGTTGGCGGGCACTTTCTCCAGCAGTTGCGTGGCGCGACGCACCGCCGCACCGATGCGCGTGTAGTAGCCGGGCTTGAGCGCAGCGATGCGGCCCCGTGCGACAGCATCGAGTGGCCGGTCGAAGGCCTTGATCTCGTGAAAGCGCACGAAGCTGCGTTTCAGCGACGAAAAGCCGTAGAAGGCGAACTGGTCGCCGGTGGAATTCAGCGCCTCGCCGAACAGCATCAGGCTGTCCTTGATGACATCGATGACGCGTTGCTCGTCGTTGGCGTAGGCGTCGGTGGACAACGACAGATCGGCCAGCACCAGGCAGGCGAGGTCACGCTCGGTGGGGCGATGGTTGAGATAGGCGCCGGCGCCCGAAAAATGCCAGCCGGCCAGGCGGTCGGCGACGATGCGCACACAGGCATCGATATCGAGTTCGGTGCCGTCGGGTTGTGCCTTTTGCCAGCGCCGCACCGGCGCCAGCGCGGCAAACTGGTTCTTCAACTTGCGCGCGTGGCGGCGCAGGCGCTCGGGCAGCGGCTGGGGTTCAGCTTCGCGTGCCACCATGGGCTGCAGGCGGCAAAAGTCGGCTTTCAGGGTACGGCGCTTCCAGTCCCATTCCGGTAGCGGGATGCCCGGGCCAAGTTCGATGTCGTCTTCGGCAGCCGCTGGCAGGTCGAGGTCGAAGCGCACCTTCGATGCAACGCGCTGGTCGTTTTCCATCAGGCTCAGCTTGTCCATCATTTCGGCAGCGCGCCCGGCATCGGGATTCTCGTCATCATCGAGCGCACGATTGACGCGCAGGTATTCCGCCCAGGACAGGATGCTTTCGGCACGCCACATCAGGATCATCGGCGACTCGTTATCCGGCGCTTCGGTGCGCTCCGCCTCGTAGCGCTTGTTGGCGGCCTGCTGTTCCTTGGGCTGTTCGCCGCCTTCAGCATCAGTGGGTGGCTGGTTTTTCTTGCGCGCAGGCAGTGCGGAGGGCGGCGCGGGGTAAAGCCAAAGCGGCACGGGTTGCAAGGGTTTAGCCTTGGCGCGCTTGAGTGATGGCAGCGCAGCAACGCTGCCCGGCTTTAGCAGTGCCTGGCGCACGGCACTTTCCTGTGCCGCCTCGTCGGCCGGCATTTCTTCGGGCGCAATGCGCTCAGCCAGCAAGGCTTCAACCAACGAGTGATAACGTGCGGCGAGGCCAGGGTAGCGCGTCAGCGCCAGCACGGTAGCACGTTGGTTGCGCACGATCCACGCTTCATCGGTCGCGGCCTGCAACACATCGGGCCCGGCGCCGGCCGCCAGCGCGGCGAGCCACAAATACAGGTCGCGGTTAAAAGTCGGCGCTGGAAAGACGGCGATGGTGGGCGGCAGGCGCAAGGTTTCCATGTCGAGCGCAGCATGCGCCGTGCGCTCGTGCGTACCCGCGATGCGCTGCAGCAGACGGCGGCGTGCGCCGTGCGTGGTGTCGGCAGCGGCCGCAACGCGCAGGCCGGCATCACCGCCCAGCGCGCGGAACAACACGCCGAGCGTCTTCTCGATGTCTTTCAGATGGACCGCCGCAGCCGGATGGTCGCGCCGCGCGGTTTGCGTGATCCAGCGATCCCAGATGCCGCCGATCCACTCTTCCATCAGAACACCCTTTCCATCAGCGCAATGCGCGCTTCGTTGGTGTGCGCCGCTTCATCAGCCACCCAGCCGAGCAGCGGCTGATTCTGCACTGTCCGGCAGGCATCGATGCACAGGCCGCACTGGGTGCAGGAAAACATCTGGCGCTTCGGCACGCGCGGGCGCAGGCGCATCGGGCAGGCCGTTTCACACACGGCATCGCCGGGGCCGCCGGGCGCGTAACAGGTGGTGCAGGCAGCGGCACGCTCGCGCGCGAAACCGATCACCAGCGCCGAGCGATTCATCATCCACGCCAGGCTCTGGAACAGGCCGACCGAGCAGCCATAGCGGCAGAACAAATGGCGGGCGAAGATGAATTCGAGCGCCAGTACCGTCGTGACGATCACGATGAACAAGGACTGATTACGCGTGAGCGACAGGGAAACCAGTTTGCCGTAAACCTCGGCAGGCGCGACGGCGTAGGTCAGGATGGCCACCGCCCAAAGGAAGGCAACGCCAACAGCCATAAGGACGGTTGGCAGCCAGTAGCGACGCGTGGGGCTTTGCCCCGGTAGCAGCCTCTTGTCCCACAGGCTGAGCTTGCCCGTGGCGCGTCTAACCAGTGTGTTGAGCATTTCGACCACGGCAAAATGCGGGCAGGCCCATCCGCAGAAGATACGTCCCCAGCGCCACGAAACGGTGACGAGCAGGATGCTGCTGGCGAAGACCGGCAGGAAAAGGCGCAGAAAAATATTCCAGCCAACCTCGCGGGCGCTGATGCGTTTGGCGAAGTAATCATCGATACCGAGATGCCACTCGAAGCCGAGGATGTAGGCATGGCCGCGCGCGAGGTCGTAACGCAGGATGTCGAACACCGGAGCGAGAATAAATAGGGCAAAGAAGCCGGCCTGTACCAATAATCGCAAGCGTTGCAGTCGGCTGGCGCGGAGGGTGACGGATGTACGCAGCCAGACCGGGTAGGTCGCTGGGGCGTTAATCGCAGCGCCGGCCAATGACGGGATAGACATAGGGTTTCCCCGCCATGGCCTTGGCAAGCCCGAGCATGCCAAGCAGGATGAGTGTGGAGTGCACGCAGGTGAAGTAGATGACGACGATCACCCAGGTCCATTCCCAGTCCCACCCCAGCCAGAGGAACAGCGCCGTATTTACGACGACAATCAGCAGGCCACCCCAGAGGCTGACGAAGAAGGTCTGGTCAATGTGGCAGCGCGCCAGCGGCGGCGCGTCTTGGCGACGCTTGAGCCAGAGCCAGGCAATCGCCAGGAAGCCCAATCCCGGCGCGATCATGAGATTGACGAGGTAGAGCGCCTCGGCGGTGACGGCGAGGCCTTGGCCGGGCACTTCCTGCGGCTGATTCATCGCCTCGCTCATCTGCCAAAGGTCGCCAGCACGACTTCGTTAAGGGCAACCGCCACCTCGATGTCGTCGGTCAATGCCTCGACCAGTGCAGCGCGACAAGCCTCGACCGGGTCCATGCCGTCGCGGATGAGAATCGCTGCATAGACGAGCAGACGAGTACTGGCGACTTCTTCGAGGTCGACGTCTTTCAAGGCGCGCAGAGAGCGTCCAATATTGACGAGCCGCTTGGCGGTCATCACGTCGCAACCGGTTTCACCGATCAGCACGCTTTCTTCGCGGGCAGCATCGGGGAAATCGAAGCGCAGGGCGAGGAAGCGCTGGCGCGTCGAAGGCTTCATGCCCTTGAGGAAGTTCTGGTAGCCGGGGTTATACGAGACAACCAGCATGAAGCTGGCGGGAGCATGCAGCACCTCGCCGGTGCGGTCGATCGGCAGCACGCGGCGGTGGTCGGCGAGCGGGTGGATCACCACGGTGGTGTCCTTGCGCGCCTCGACCACTTCATCGAGATAGCAGATGCCGCCCTCGCGCACCGCGCGCGTCATTGGGCCATCTGACCAGTAGGTGGCGCCGTCGCCAATCAGGTGACGGCCGACCAGATCGGCGGCAGTCAGGTCGTCATGGCAGGCGACGGTGTAGAGCGGCAAACCAAGTTTTGCCGCCATGTAAGCGACGAAGCGCGTCTTGCCGACTCCCGTCGGGCCTTTGATGAGCACCGGCAGATGGTTGCGATAGGCATGTTCGAAGAGATCGACTTCGTTGCCGGCAGGTTCGTAAAACGGGAGTTCAGCAGCGGTCATTTGAGTCCAAGCCAGTAGGCGAGCAGGATGAGGGCAAGCGTCGCAAGCAGCCAGCCTAGCACGGCGCCGCGCCAAAGCAGGCGCACACGCCGCAGGGCCATGAAATCATAGATGATCATCCAGCCTTTGAGTGCCGCAATGACGAGAATCGCCACGACGGCGCCCGTGTCCATCTGCCCGGATTTACCGATGAACCAGGTCAGGACGGTCGCCACCATCAGCGCGACCCAGATAACGTTGAGGAAATGTGCGCTCATCAGGATTTACCTCATCACATAGATCAGCGGGAACAGGATGATCCAGACCAGATCGACCATGTGCCAGTAGCTGGCGCCGGTTTCCATGCCGTGGTGGTCATGGGCCGAATAGCCGCCGGCCATGGCTTTCTTCCAGACGAAAGCGAGGATCGTCATGCCCAGCACGACGTGCATGGCATGAAACATCGTCAGGGCGATGTAGAACGTGTAGAAAAGATTGGTATCGAGGTTGATGCCCAGCGAAAATTTGGCACCGTATTCAAAATACTTGACGATGAGAAAGCCGACGCCGGTGCCGATGGCCACCAGCAGCCAGTGGGCGCTATGGCGACAATGATTGGCCTTGATCGCAGCGATGGCGCGAGCGACGCACCAGCTGCCGGTGATCAGCAGCAGGGTGTTGATCATGCCGGCATTCGCATCGAGGGTGAGCTGCATCTCGTTGAAGAGCTCGAGATGCTTCAGCCGCGTGAAGGCGTAGGCATTGAACAGCACAAAGAAGGCAAACAGCTCGGCGAGGATAAACACCCAGATCGCGAGGTCGCCCGGCGGGTAATGGTGCAGCTTGTGGCCACTGCTGTGGGAAGCGCCGTGGGTGCCGGTCATGATGTATTGGATGAAGAAGATTTAATGATGAATATATTAGCGGGTCACGATATAGCTTTGCCTTGATACTGCACAAGTCAAAACAAAAACGGCGTCCCAATTTCTTGGGACGCCGTTTTGTACTAATCAAGCTTCAATCAGGCCTTGGCCTTTTCTTCACCTGGGATAAAGAAACTCCAGATGTAGGTGATCAGGCCGATCAGGAAAAACACGCCAGCCCATTCGCGCATCCAGTAGAACAGCGCGATCTGATCCTGCGCCACCATGAAGGGCATGGGCGAGTCAGACACACGTTGCAGCCAGACTTGCAGGATGCCGGCGCCAGTGAGGAACAGTGTGATGAACGTAATGGAAATCGTCATCAGCCAGAACGCCCACATCTCGACCACTTGCGCCTTGTTGCTGTTGGCGGCACGACCGCGGATGATGGGCATGGCGTAGCTGATGATCGTCAGCACGGCCATCACATAGGCGCCGTAGAAGGCCATGTGACCGTGTGCCGCGGTAATCTGCGTGCCATGCGTGTAGTAGTTCACCGGTGACAGGGTGTGCAGGAAGCCCCACACGCCAGCACCGAGGAAAGCCATCACGCCCGTACCGAGCGCCCACAAGGTCGCAGCCTTGTTTGGATGCTCGCGACGACGGCGGTTCACCATGTTGAAGGCAAACAGCGTCATGCCGAAGAACGGAATGGGTTCCAGCGCGGAGAAGATCGAACCGATCAGTTGCCAGGATTCCGGCGTACCGATCCAGTAGTAGTGGTGGCCGGTACCGAGGATGCCGGAGATCAGCGTCAGGGTGACGATCACGTACAGCCACTTTTCGATCACTTCACGGTCAACGCCCGTCACCTTGATCAGCACGAAAGCCAAGATGGCACCGAGGATCAGTTCCCACACGCCTTCCACCCAGAGGTGCACAACCCACCACCAGTAGAACTTGTCACGTACCACGTTATGCGGGTTGTAGAACGAGAACAGGAAGAAGATCGCCAGACCCCACAAGCCAATCAGCAGCACGGTCGCGATCGAGGTCTTGCGGCCTTTCAACACGGTCATGCTGATGTTGAATAGGAAGGCCAGCGCGACGACGACGATACCGAGTTTGGTGATCAGGGGTTGCTCGAGAAACTCCCGTCCCATGGTCGGCAAGAGATCGTTGCCGGTCATCTTGGCCAGAGTGGCGTAGGGCACCATGAGGTAACCAACGACGGTCAGGCCGGCGGCGACAAGGAATATCCAGAACAGGGCGATCGCCAGTTTCGGACTGAAGAGCTCGGTCTCGGCTTCCTCGGGAATGAGGTAGTAGGCAGCGCCCATGAAACCCATCAGCAACCAGACGATCAGCGCATTGGTATGCACCATGCGCGCCACGTTGAACGGGATGGTCGGGAAGAGGAAGTCGCCCATCACATACTGCAGGCCCATGATGAGGCCGAACAGGATCTGGGCAACGAACAGTGCGATGGCCGCGATGAAATACGGCATCGCGACGGCTTGGGATTTATATTGCATAGTTATCTCCTAGGTCGGTCCGTATCAGCCCTGAATATTGGGCGGCCACTTGGCGGTGTCGATTTCCGACACGTAGTGGAGGAAGGCGGCAATCTCTTTGAGTTGCTGCTCGTTGAAGTTGAAGTTGGGCATGCTGCGGCGACCCGGGATACCTTCAGTCGGACGCGACTGGATGAAGGCCATCACGGCTTCCTTGCTGCCCAGACGCTTGACGACGTTGCCCAGTTCCGGCGCAAAGTAGGCGCCTTCGCCCAGCAGGGTGTGGCAGCCGATGCAGTTGTTGGTTTCCCACAGCTTCTTGCCGGCGACAACCATGGGGTCGGCCAGCATTTCGCGCTTGTCGCGCTTGGGAATGACCTGCTCGGTCTGATAGGTCAATGCCAGAAACACCAGCAGGAAGAACATCGTTCCGCCATAAAAGATGTTTCGGGCTGTCGAGGTGGTAAATGCTTCACTCATAAGGCCCCCTTTGTTAATTGCCACGAAATGTGGTGTGGCGCGACTCTACGGAACAGGGGCGGCAGCTTCCTTGATGGGAGTCAAGGGACAGAGCAGAAATTATGATGAAGAGTGATAAAGCAATTTATGCCCAAACTAGTGAAATGCATACGCTGGGCATCACCCCGCAATGCGCAAACCGGTTTTCTTCAGAATGCGGCTACTGAACAGCGTGTCGTGACCACGACAGGCGGCGCCAAGAAGTTTGGCGATTTCCGCAATACGCGCGGAAGCTTCTTCGTGCGTCTTGCCATGCACCATTGCAAACAGATTGAATGGCCAGTCCGGCAGCAAGCGGGGGCGTCGATAGCAATGGGTGACAAAGGACAAGGCGCCCACCTGCGCACCGAGAATGTCGACCTGCGTGTCATCCACATCCCAGACGGTCATGCCGTTGCTGCGATAGCCCAATGCATAATGGTTGGGCACGGCGCCAATCCGCCGGATTACCCCCACTTCGAGCATCACTATCAGTCGCGCCTGCACTTCAGTGACCGGAATGCCCAGTGTTTCGGCCAGCGCATGGTAGGGGCGCGCTACCAGCGGCAGGCCGGCTTGCGTGGCGACGATCAACTGGCGGTCGACGGCATCAAGCATCAAGCTTCATCTCAACGAAATATTCGCGCTCCTTCGGGAACGCATAGACCTGCAGGCCGGTGGCGAGCTCGATCTCATGGATGGCCGAGGCAATACCTGACGGCGTTTCGGTGGCCAGGACGAACCACATGTTGAGGGCGTGCTCACGGCGATAGTTGTGCGCGACAGCGGGCAGCGCATTCACGGCGGCAGCAATCCGCTCGTAATCGGCCTCGGGCACTTTGAGTGCTGCGAGCACGAATGCGCCCCCGATGCGCTCGATCTGATACATCGGTCCGAAGCGTGTCAGCACCTTGCGGTCGAGCAGGCTCTGCAAACGGTCGATGACTGCAGATTCGCTCAGACCAAGCCTATCGCCAACGGCACGATACGGTTCGTCACAAAGAGGAAAGTCCCCTTGCAAGGCGTTAACCAGCGCGCGGTCTGTCGCGTCGAGTACGGCTGATTCAGTTTGCCTTGCTGTCAAAGTATTTGGCCCCGCATTGCTTGAAGCGGCGCAGGCTGAACAAAACTTCACAGGGATAGCCGGCGAGATGGCAGAGGCGCTCGATGATCGGCTCTACTTCCTCACGCGAGCGGCCATGCACCATGCAGAACAGATTGTGTTGCCACTGCGGCAAGTGCCGCTGGCGACGATAGCACAGCGTTACCCCGGCTTCGCGCGCTAGGCGCTGGCCGATACCACTGACCAGATCGTCAGGCACATCGAACACCACCATCGCATTGGCCCTATAGCCAAGCTCATGGTGACGCACCACGACGCCAAAGCGTTTGATGCAGCCGCTATCGACCCATTCGGCAAGCCGTCCCGCCAGCGCCGACTCTTGCATGCCGGACTCTTCTGCAAGCTGTGCGAAAGGTCGTGACACCAGGGGCAGCCCCGGTTGCAGGGTAGCGATGAGGTGTCGCTCCAGCACGCTGGTGGGGCGCCGCTCACAACGCTGGGTGGTGTGCTGCACCTTGCCCCCATGCAGCAGATCGAAACCAAGGTCGATATGAAACTCTTCGAGCAATGGCAGGGCGATCGGCGGGCAATGGGTTGTGGCACCAATCTCGTCGAGTAGCGTGGTCAGCGCCGGTTCATCGGCCGCCGTAGCAACAAACCACAGGTTGTAGGCATGCTCGCGTTCGTAATTGTGATTTACACCGGGATGAGCGCTGACCATCGCCGCGACTTCATCGAGGCGACTACGCGGTACGGCCAGCGCCGCCAGGGTGCTCGCACCTACCGAGCGCGGCGCAAACACCGCGCCGATGCGGCTGATCGTGCCTTCTTCCTGAAGGCGGCGCAGGGTTGCCAATACGGTGGGCTCGTCGCTGCCAAGGCGCGCGGCAATTTCGGCAAACGGGGTGGACGTCAGCGGAAAATTACGCTGAAACTCGTTGAGCAACCTGAACTCAAGCGTTTGCACCGGCATGGCCGATGTTGGCATGGGCGCGTTCATCAGAATCCCATCCGCGCAGCGCGACTGGTGAAGAAAATGCCGGATGGACTTTGCGCCGGCAGCGTCATGAGCTTGGTAAAGCTTTGTGTGTCATAAACAGACACCGCATTGTCGTCGCGCGCCGACAGCCAGACCGCCTCGCCGCGCGGCGTGAATTCCATGTGCAGAATCGCCTTGCCCGGCTGCAGGGTCTGCACCACCTCGCCCTTCAGCGTATCGATGACCTGCACCCAGCCGTTATCGGGATGGGCGAAATTTACCCAGACCTGGCGGCCGTCGGGACGCGCCATGACGAATACCGGCTGCCCCTTGACGGGGATGCGGCCGGTTTCCCTCCAACTCGCCGTATCGACCAGTAGCACTTCATGTCGACCGATCGCCGGCAGGTACGCATTGCGCCCGGCCACTGCCCAGCCACGCAGGTGGGGCATTTTGAATACCGGCAACTTCTCCTCACCCTTGCCGTAGTTTTCAAGAATCTTGCGGGCGCCGGCTTCCGGATGCCAGCTATCAAACAGCGCAATACCATCCTCACCAAACAAACCGGCTAGGTAATAGCGTCCGTCGGGGGTCACAAGACCATCATAGGGCTGCAGACCGGCCGGATACTTCTGCGTAACGGGCACACGCGGGTTCGTAAGATCGGTGATCCAGATTTCCCCCTTGTCGAAAAGCGCATAACCAAACTTCTGCCCCGGCATGTCGGCCAACCCGACTACTTTCGATTCGGTCGGCACTTCGGACAAAAGCTCCAGCGTCTCCGCGTCGAAGACCTTAATACCACCGGGCACATAATTTTGAGCCACGACCAGGCGGCCATCCTGTGAGATTGCCCCGCCGATACTGTTGCCGGCCTGCATGACGCGTTTGTCGATGCGCTGTAGCAGAATGTCGACCTTGGTCAGGCCGCCGTCGCGACCGAACACATAGGCATGGCGGCCATCGCGCGCATACACCACCGAGGCATGCGAGAGATCGCCAAGACCATCGATGTGACCGAGTACGCTTTTGGCCGTGGTATCGACGATGGCCACGCGTCCATTGGCTCGTTCGATAACGATGCCCAGATCGCCGGTGCCCCGCAAGGGTACTTGTGCGCACGCGGCAAGCAGCGCACAACCCAGTACAAGTCGCAAGGCAAGCCAGGTACGGTCAAGCAATCTTCGACTCATTGCTGTATTTCCTCGGGAAAGCCTTCGAGCAGTCGCTCGGCGATCCATTGCGCCTGCGCTTCCGACATCAAGGATTTCCAGGGCGGCATGGCCGTACCGTGACGGCCATGCAGAATGATGACGGCGAGTGTCGCGGCTGACTGCCCCGCCAGCGCCTCACGTGTCAGCGGGGTGCCAAGACCGCCCTGCAGCGTCATGCCATGGCATGAACCGCAATCCTGGCGGACTAGGCGAACCGTCTCGCGCACATCGAATGCGTGAGTTTGCACCTCACCGGCCAGCGCATATGCCGGCATTGCCAGTGTTTGAATTCCGATAGCGGCCAGCATTCCGAAGACGTTGCGCATGATGCGCGCAGCTTGCGCTGAAGAGAACGATCGCACCTTGATACGACTCAACTTATTGCTGGCCACCGATAAATGCCGCCACGGCATTCATCTCGAGTTCCGTCAGCTTGCTGGCAATGCTGTGCATGATCGCGTTGTCGTTATTGCGTTCGCGCTTGCCGAATTCCTTGAGTTGTGTTTCAAGATAAGCCGGATGCTGGCCGGCCAGTCGTGGCAACTGCTGGGTGCCATAGCCCTTCTCGCCGTGACACGAGGCACAGGCGGCCACGCCGGAAAATTTATTGCCTTTGGCAAAAATGTACTTGCCGACGCCAGCCAGATCGGCATCCCCGCCGCGTCGCACACCGGCCGGCCGGGAGCTGAACCAGGCGGCCAGATCAGCGATCACCTCATCGTCGAGATCCTTGGCCATATCGGACATGGTGTCACTTTTGCGGCGACCGTCACGGAAGTCCTTCAACTGCTTGACCAGGTAATCGGGATGCTGTGCGGCCAATCGCGGATAGACAGCACTCGCACTCTCACCCTGACTGCCGTGGCATAAGGAGCAGCGTGAGTCGACGATCGCCTTGGCGGCCGGGCCGAGTTCGGCTGCATGAACGGTGCCTGCCACGAGCACAATGCAGGTGAAAGCAAACAAGCGGGTGGATGTTTTCATAAGCGTAACCCCAAAAGCAGCATGTTACGTCAAGACAAGAAAAAGTCGGCGCTGGCGGTACGGCAGGGCTTCATCGGCGCAGGAAATTACTCGCAACTGGCCCGGCAGGCGGCCACATCGCTGGCGCATTGTTCCGCATCACCTGCGGCGATTGCGCACGTTGCCTTGGTGCGATAGGAGAAGGTCAGCCCCGTGTCATAGCTGCAAATCATGCGCGAGACCGAACCCTGCTTACCCAGCTTGACGCTCACCACTTTCGCCTGACCGGGGGGCTTGATTCCCGGTTCGCACGACACGTAACCGGAAAAACGACCCTCCCCCGCTTCCCACAGGGCATTGTTCTTCATCGAACGATACAGCGCATAGTTGGTGCACAGCTGATCGTCCGGCTTGTCGTACATGCGCGCGTTGTCGCTGCAATAACCGCTGTAGGTAAACTTGATTTCCTCTTCGGCAGGACAGGTGGCAATTTGGACCGCGCTGGCCAATGAGGGGCAGGTGATGGTCTCAGCGACGGCGGCGGTGGCAAAGCCTGTGCAATACAGTGAAGACAAGGCCAGCAGGTTGAATCTGATTTTCATGGTCATCCGGGAAAACAAAAGCAGACAATAGTCTTATTACACCCTCTGGGGATCAGCACATTTCCTTACTGCTTGACGGCCTTGATATCACCCTCGGCGCCGATACCGAGCATGTAGCCGAGTGAAACATGATGGAAGCGGCCGCTCGCATTGTCGGCGTGAACTGCAAAGCCGAAGGGGATTGTTTTGCCTTCGCCCGGATTGGCGCGGGTGAAGGTCACCGTGTAGGAACCGTCGCCTTCCTTGCTGGCCTCGGCCTTGACGCCGGCCGTCCCACCGGACATCTTGCGTTCGGTGGTGACACTGCCGTCGCTCACCTTGCTATCCTTGCTGGCCCACTGCATCAGGGCATAGGCTCCCTCGGTGACATACTTGGTCTTCGTCTCACCACTGGCGGTAGGCATGGTGCGCAGCTCGGTATGACAGGTCGCCCAGCAACCGACCTGATTGTTGCCCTGGACCTTATCGTCCGGTATCAGCACCGTCACCTTCAGCGCGTTGTCGGCATCGCCCTTGTTGGCCCCCCCGGTCGGAGCCTTGAAGCTCAGGCGCAGGTAGAGATTCCCGGCGTCATAGGCCGCCTGCACGGCGACCGGAAATATATTGGTGGCGGGGGCACCTACCGGCTCGAGCGGTTTGCTGGTCAGGCGATCCATATCGAAATTGAGGTCGCCCTGATCTTCGTGGCAACCAACACAGGTTTCCCCCTTGCGCAAACCGGTCACACCGCCGTGAGTACCCTTCGCAGTAATCCACTCGATCGGCGTCACGCCGGGGTGAAAGACCTGGATGGTGCGCTTGGGCACCTTGCTCCAATCAGGTGCCGCCTGCACACCTGCAGCAGCCAGCAACAAACCACTCGCGACCAGGGCGGCAGCATGACGAACATTAATTTTCATGTTTTCTTCCTCCGGTTGATGGAACAGAGCCTTCCTGTTCCGTGCATTCCTGTCGGCACAACATGACTGATGGCCGGCTACTGTAGCGAAATTCAGTCAAAAAAACGGGGGCAGAGACGACTGCCCCTTGCCCCCGGTTTTCCCGGCCCGCCGGACGGGCGCGGGTGTCGATCAATAAATATCGTGCTGGGTGTTGTAGACGTTGAACTTGCCGGTCGGGGTGATGATCTTGGGATCGGTAATCACCTTCTTCAGAGCCAAAGTCGCGTCGTCGTAGACCACGATGGCGGACTGGTCAGCCTTGCCACCCCACAGCGAGATCCAGACTTCCTTGCCATCGGCGCTGTACTCGGGATGCACGGCACGCTTGGTGGCCTTGGTTTCCGGCAGGCCGGAATCCTTGGCGACGTTGATGACTTTCTTCGGCTTGGACAGATCGGCCATATCCCAGACGGCAACGGATTCAGCCAGTTCCTTGTCCGGATTCTGCGGCGAATCGGCCCACAGGTGCTTGGACTTCGGATGGGTCTTGACGAACAGGTTGCCCGGGACGTGCTTGACTTCCTGTACCACCTTCCAGTTGAACTCTTTGAACTTGGCGTTCTTCTTGTCGTCGGACGGCGTGCTGATCAGCGTCAGGACATCGGCGCCGAGGTGGCCGGTGGTCCAGACCGGGCCGAATTTCGGATGGGTGAAGTTAGCGCCACGGCCCGGATGCGGGATCTTCGCGGTATCAACCAATGCGGCCAGCTTGCCGGTCTTGGTATCGACAGCGGCGATCTTGTTGGAAGCATTCGCCGCCACCAGGAAGTAGCGCTTGGACGCATCCCAGCCGCCGTCATGCAGGAACTTGGCGGAACCGATGGTGGTCGTCTTCAGGTTTTCGATATCGGAGTAATCGACCAGCAGGATCTGACCGGTTTCCTTGATGTTGACCACCCATTCCGGCTTGATGAACGAGGCCACGATGGAGGCAACACGCGGCTCGGGGTGGTATTCACCATCCACGGTCATACCGCGAGTGGAAACGATTTTGCGCGGCTTCAGCGTATCGCCATCCATGATGGTGTACTGAGGCGGCCAGTAGGAACCGGCAATCGCGTATTTGTCTTCGAAGCCCTTGAACTTGGAGGTATCGACCGAGCGAGCCTCGGAACCGATCTTGACTTCGGCGACTACGGCAGGTTTTTCCATCCACAAGTCGATCAGGCTCAAGCGGGCATCGCGACCAATTACGTAGACATAACGACCAGAAGCCGACAGGCGCGAAATGTGCACAGCGTAGCCGGTCTTGACGATGCTGCGGATATCTTTGGTATCGCCGTCGATCAGGGCTACTTCGCCGGTATCGCGCAGTGTCACCGAGAACATATTCTTCAGGTTGAAGTTATTCATCTGCTTGGTCGGCCGCTGATCGACCGGCACGATGAGCTTCCATGAATCCATGGTGTCCTTGAAGCTGTACTCTGGCGGAATATCCGGTGTGGTCTGGATGTACTTCGCCATCAGGGCGATTTCTTCCTTGGTCAGGATGTCATCGAAGTTAACCATGCCGCCATCGGTACCGTAACTGATGATCTTTTCCAGACGGGACGAGCCCAGTTTGACTGTGCCACCGCTGGTTTCCTTGCCATCCTTGTCCTTCTTCGTCCAGTGCGGCTCGAGGTTCTTGCCGGTGGCGCCTTTGCGCAATACGCCATGACAACCGGCGCAACGCTCAAAGTAAATCTTTTTGGCCTGGGCCTTTTCTTCGGCCGTCAAAGTCGGCGCGGTAGCGTCTTGTGCAACGGCTTGACCGAATGCCGCCGCCATGGCCAACGCAACAACCCCTGATGCAAAATGGAAATGCTTGAGCGCCTTCATCTAAATCCTCCCGGGAAAACGTGATGTGAAAAAAATGTGCTACCACCTATGGCGTGCAAGTTTCCTGTTTCATGAACTGCCGGACCTTGATGCCGGTCAAGCCACTCATCAGATAATGGTTAACGGGGCCATCAGGCATTCGCCATTTAATGGCTGGTGCCCTCGGATTTGGTGATCTTGTTGTGCAGATTGTACTTGCCTACCGGCTTGTCCATGGGGATGCGCTTGATTTCCTTGAAGGTACTCGCGTCGTAGACAATCAGCGCACCGCCATCGACCTTGCGTTCCCACAGGCTGGCCAGCGCGTATTTGCCGTAACGGTCAAATTCGATGTGGGCAAGGGTCTTGCCAGGGTCGGTCTGGATTTCGGCAACCGTTTCCAGCGTGCGCTTGTCGATGACTTGCAGAGTGTTCTTGCCCTCTTTATCCATCATCGAGTCGGTCCAGGCATAGGGGGTCGCCTCGTGCGAGCGCATGAAGAAGCCGGGACCGCGCGTGGGAATGCTCTTGATGGTCTGCCAGTCTTTCATTTCGATCACCGAAACCAGGCCGGCCTTGAGGTTGGGCGAGGCCATCACGCGCTTGCCGTTCCAATCCCAGGTGATGCCCGAACCGAGGTGCGGCATGCCGGGCATCTGCAGGTCAGCGATCTTCTTGCGGACATCGAGATTGACGACCTGACCCTTGCCGGCCTCACGACTGGCGCCCATCACTTCGCTGTAATCCTGCGTGAAGAAAAAGTCTTCGAGCGGTTCGGCAAGGAAGGTGCGGCGCGGATTGAGGAAGCCGGGGATGAAGGCGCCTTCCTGGTACTTGAAGTCGTGGATCATGCCGTTCGGAATATCCTCGGTCTTCGGGTTGTAGCTGATCTCCCAGACTTCCGGCACGTCCTTCAGTGCAGCGACAAAACTCTTGCGCGGTGCGGCGTCATAGATGGCGGAAACGCGCGAGCTTTCCTTGCCGTTCTTGTCTTTCACCTCATGCAGTTTGAGCACATTCAGATCGGCATCCAGCAGCACGATGCTGTGCGGCAGGTAGTTGGCCACGGCGACGTATTTGCCGTCACCCGAGACGGCGACGTTGCGCGTATTGATGCCGGCGCGGATCTCGCTGACAATCTTCAGGTTCCACAGGTCGAACTTGCTCACCCAGCCGTCGCGCGAAGCAAGGAAAACATAGCGGCCATCCGGCGTGAACTTTGGCCCGCCATGCAGCGCATAACGCGTCGGGACGCGGGCGATGGGTTCCAGCTTGTCGCCGTCGAGCACGGTGATGTGGTGGTCGCCGGTTTCGACGACGATGAACAGGTTCATCATGTCCACACCCTTAAAGGCGTCGGCGGGTTGATCGGGCAGCCCCGTGTGATGAACGATGCGCGACTCCTTCATTTGCGTTTCCGTCCATGCCGGGCGCGGCGTCACCGGCGTGTAGAACCAGTCGACCAGCGCCTTGATGTCGGCCTCGGTCAGCTTGTCGGCAAAGGGCAGCATCTGCGTCGCCGCGCGGCCTTCCTTCACCGTCTTGATCGCCTCGGGCTTGCGCAGGCGCGCGAGACTCTCGGGCAACAGTGCCGGGCCGGTGAGGCCGAGGCGATCGGGGCCGTGGCAAACGGCGCAGTGTTCCTGAAAGAGTTGTGTAGGCTCGGCAGCAAAAGTCGGCGCTGGCAGGACGGCGAGCGGGGCCAGGAAAAAATAGAAAAAATAGGGGACAGACCCCGATTTTATGAATCTCAAAATTGGGGTCTGTCCCCTATTTTCTGGTTTCACGATATTTCCTCTTCGGTCAGGTAGCAGCCGGGGTCTTCCGCCCAGGCATCGCCCGTCAGTTGCTGCGCGCGTACGCGCGTGTTGCCGTTGCAGATTTGCAGATAGGCACAGCTTGCGCAGCGCCCCTTGACTGGGCGGGGACTTTGCTTCAACCCGGCCATGAGCTGATCGGACACATCCGGCCAGATCGCCGAGAACGGCCGCTCGCGCACGTTGCCGAGCGTGTGGTGCCACCACATCGTGTCGGGATGCACATTGCCGAGGTTGTCGATGTTCGCCACGTTCACGCCCGAGGCATTGCCACCCCACTGGCGCAACTTGGCTTCGATATGAGCTGCTTTTTCTGGAAATTTCGCGCGCACCCAATGCAGCAGATAAACGCCATCGGCGTCGTTGTTGCCGGTGGTGAATTCCTTCTGCAAGCCTTTTTCCTGATAGCGCCAGCAAGTGTCGAACAGCAGATCCATCGCCGCTCGCGTCATTTGATGCTGGGCGTCGTCCTTGCGGTTCTTGTTGCCGCGCCCCGCGTAGTTGAGATGCGAGAAATAGAAGCGGTCGACGCCCTCGTCCTCGACGAGTTGCAGCAATCCCGGCAGATCGGCGAAATTGTCCTGCGTCAGCGTGAAGCGCACGCCAACCTTCATGCCGGCGTCGCGGCAGAGGCGGATGCCGGCGAGTGACAAGTCGAAGGCACCGTCCATGCGGCGGAACTTGTCGTGCGTTGCGCCCAGGCCATCGAGGCTGACGCCGACGTAGTGAAAGTCGGCGTTGGCGATACGGCGGCACATCGGTTCATCGATCAGCGTGCCGTTCGAGGAGAGCGCGGTGTAGAAGCCGAGCGCCTTGCTGCGCGCCGCGATGTCGAAGAAATCTGGCCGGAGCAGCGGTTCGCCACCGGAGAGGATCAGCGCCGGCACCTTGAAGGCCTTGAGGTCGTCCATGGTGCGGAAGACTTCCCCGGTCGACAACTCGCCGGCAAAATCCTTATCGGCCGAGATCGAATAGCAGTGCTTGCAGGTCAGATTGCAGCGGCGGATCAGGTTCCAGATCACCACCGGACCAGAGGGCTTGCGCACCGGGCCAAGCGGGGTTGGCGCAGCAATTTCCTGCATGTATTGAGAGATGCGAAACATGGGAATATTGGAACACAAACCCCAGCCCGGCGGCGTTGATACCGGTCAATAGGGGGAAACTATGTTTGCGGCGTGCGCTGGCAATCCTCGCTGATGGTCAGCAGCAAGGCCTTCTCGCGCGCATCGGGCAGGGCCAGGGGCTGCAATGCGATCTTGACCCAACAGACCCCACGGGTTGGTGGAATGACACCCAGGCAGATCGGCTCGGCTGCGCGATTTGTCCCGCCGGCCAACAACTTGACCAGGGGATGATCGGCCCCCGTCAAGGCCCAGCCCGCACTGTCGATCCACTGCAAATTGAGTCCGTCGAATCGGGTGCCGGCAGGGAGTGTGGCGCCCAGCAGGTTTTCGGCAGCGCCATTGGCATACAGAATGCTCATTTGCGCATCCAGGAGCAGTACCGCACAGGGCAATGCAGCGAGGATCGCACTACAAGTCGCCGCTGTTCGGCGCCCGGCCTGTTCGCTTTCCATGAACTCGGTAATGTCTTCCTTGACCGCCATGAAGTGGGCGATCTTTCCCTCCGCGTCGAGCACCGGCGAGATCGATGCCCGTTCCCAATACAGGCGGCCATCCTTGCGCCGGTTATGAAACGTGCCACGCCATTCCTTGCCGCTCAGGATCGTTTTCCAGAGATCCCGGTACTCGTTCGGTGTCGTTGCGCCGGATTTGAGAATGCGCGGTGTCTGGCCGATCACCTCTTCGATGGCATAACCCGTGGTTTCAACAAACTTGGGGTTGGCATAGACGACCTTGCCTTCGTCGTCGGTAATGATGATGGTGGCCGGGCTGTATTCGAGTGCGTGGATCAACAGTCGCTCGCGCTGACTGGAAACCGCATAGTCTTCCTGCGACAAAGTGGTTGCCACGCGCCGCGCATCTTCCTGAGCCTGCGACCGTATCTGGCTCTGCCTCAGCCAGGTGCGCAGCGTATTCGTCGATACACCGAATTCGCGCGCCAGATCAAGCAAAGGGGTCGTGCTGGAGCGCATGCGCTCGACCGCTTCACCCTTGATTAATCTTGTCTTGCGCATCGGATGCCAAAAATGCCTGGGGTCGGCAGCAGGCTCAGCGCACCGCGCTGGCGTTATCCGCAGGAGGTGGCCGCAGCCGTATCTCGGCTCTGATGCGCTCAACCAACTCCGTGACGGGTGTGGCATAGGCGAACTTGGTGATGAATTGTCCGCCCGGGGTCAGCAGATACATGCCCGCCGAGTGGTCGACCGCATAATTTTGCGGGTCTGCGCCGGGTGTGCTCACCTTCTCGTAGCGCACCTTGAAGTTTTCTGCGGCGCGCTTGACCAATGCCGGGCTGCCGGTAGCCCCCAGGATGCGCTTGTCGAAGAAGGCGACATAACTCGCTAATTGGTCCAGCGTATCGCGCTCCGGATCGACCGAGATGAAAATTGGCTGGATACGGCCGGCTTCGTCACCGAGTTGTTTGAGCACCTCGCTCATTTCCTGCAGGGTGGTGGGGCAGATATCCGGGCAGAAGGTATAGCCGAACGTAATCAGCTGAAAATGCTTGGGGAAATCTCCATCCATGAGGCTGCGGCCATTGGTTGTCTGCAGCAGGTAACGCGGGTTGATGCCGACATCGGGCGTTGCGTCATCTGCCATGATGGATACAGCGGGCGCAAATTTCATGGCCAGAACTTCGACCTCGACCCGCAAGGGGGCGTTACCCGGACAAGCCGCCTTCCCCTGGCCCAGAAAACTGTCGGTCGTCGCGCGTTCGAATGTTTCGCCGAGTTCGCGGCTTTTCGGCACGCGGGTGATCATGACCTCCTTGATCCGGGCGGCGACTTCCTTGTGGCCACAAGACAATGCCTGGCCATTGAGACGACCGAGGGCTTGCACGGTTGCGGCCAGTGTGTCGGCATGACTGTCGGCGCGGGCATTGCCGACAAACAGTAACAATGCCAGCAACGAGACGATCATGCAGCAGTCCGAAAGAAATGGTTTCATGGTGTGGCGTCCTGCAGGTGGGTAATGTAAGCGAAGATGTCGTTGATATCTTTCTCCGCCAACCGGCCAAGAACACCGACATTGTTGGCTTTACGGGAAGCCGTGAGCTTACCGTCGCCGTCATCGTCATCGTCATCGGCGTCGTGGGGACGCACCCCTTTCAGATAGAGGTCAATCTGACGCAGCAAGTATTGGGTGTATTGGCCGACCAGCATCGGAAAACGGCTGCTGCCCCTGGCGGTTTGGCCATGGCAGTAGGCGCAGTTTTCCGTGTAGAGCAGCTTGCCGTTAGCCAGGTCGCCTTCCAACCGAGGAATGATCATGACCTTTTCCATCGCCTCCAGGCGAGTCAGGGCGTCGTCGGACTCCTTGAAGTCGGGAAAGCGGGTCTGCAAGGTGATCCCTGCCAGATGAGCCGAGACAGCCTTGATATCTGCATCCGACAGTTCGCGTTCCTGCGTGTAGGGCAGCATCGGCAGGTTGAGCCTTACGCGCGAACGGAAGTTTCTGAGTTGCTGCTCAATGTAGGCGGGGCGCTGCCCGGCCAGGCGTGGATACTCGCCACGCTTGCCACCCTGACCAAGATCACCATGGCAGGCGGCGCAGGGGCCATAGACGTCGGCGGCACTATCTGACGGAGCCGTGTGTTCGGCTGCGCCGGCAACAAGCGCCGTCAGCAAGGACACGGCGGCAAACAGATGCGCAACGAATAGAGGTGGAATGGACATGTGGGCAGGAAAGTTGAGAATGCAATGGCGCCGAATGGTACCGGATTGTTCCAGCCGAGCGTTTTATACACCTTGATATTCGTCAGGTATTACAACAGGGAAGGGGCAGAAACAGGTAAACCATCGTGCCGGAGTTTACAGGCCACGCCAGCGCGCAATCCAGTCCTCTGCCGGGCCGGGTTTGCCGTAAAGATAGCCCTGGTGGATGATGCCCAATGACCCGGCCCGCGTATTGAGAAACTCCGCCTGGGCGAGCGTTTCGACGCCTTCCGCCACGACCTGCAGATGCATGTGGCGGGCAACCGAGAGAATGGTCTCGACCAGCGCCGCGTCGTTTGGATCGACCGGGGCGTCTTGCACGAAGCTCTTGTCGATCTTGAGTTCGTGGATCGGCATGCGCTTGAGGTAGGCGAGCGAGGAGTAGCCGGTACCAAAGTCATCCACCGAGAAGTGAATGCCCAGCACAGTCAGTTCGTTCATCTTGGCGACCACGGCATCGATGCTGTCGATCACCAGGCCTTCAGTGACTTCGAGGGTAAGGTGCGTCGGATCGGCCCCGGTGGCATCCAGCAGATCCTTGACCCAGGCGACAAAGCCCGGCTGGCGAAACTGGCGCGGGGAAATATTCACAGACAAGCGCAGCGGATTGCCGGCCATGGTCTCACGTGCCATCAGCACGCACGTTTCAGAAAGCACCCAGGCGCCCAGGTCGACGATCAGGTCGGATTCCTCCGCCACGCCGATAAAGACGCCCGGCGGCAGAAGTCCGCGCTCCGCATGCTGCCAGCGCACCAGGGCTTCGGCGCCGACCAGCTGGCCGCCGGCATCGACCTGGGGTTGCAGGTAGAGACGCAAATCGCCCGCAGGAATGGCGCGGCGCAGCTCACGTTCGACGGTAAAGCGCTGGCGCGCCGCCACACCCATGTCGTTTTCAAAGAATGCCGTCTGGTTACCGCCGGCATTCTTGGCACGATGGAGGGCGGTATCGGCACGGCGCAGCACTTCCTGCGGTGCATCGTTATCGCTTTCCGGGCTCAAGGTAACGCCGAGGCTCACGGTCAAGGTGGTTTCCTTGTCCGCATCAAAAATGAACGGCAGACGCATGCTGGTGTGAATTTTTTCGGCCACGGCGAGGGCGCGGCGGCTGGCGAACTCACGCCGGTTGCCGATGTCCTGCATGAGAATGGCGAAATCGTCACCGGCCAGCCGTGCCAGCGTATCGCCTTCGCGCAAGAGGCCGGCCAGCCGGCCGCCGACGGCGATCAGCAACAGATCACCCAATTCGTGACCATGCGCATCATTGAGATTCTTGAAGCGATCGAGGTTCAACAGTATCAGTGCATCGATATGCCCCTGGCGTTGTGAAACGGCCAGCGCCAACCCGAGCCGGTCCATCAGCAGGGCACGGTTCGGCAGATTGGTCAGGCCGTCGTAATAGGCGAGCCGGTTGATCTCGGCCGCGGCGCGTAGCTTTTCGGCAAGCTCTGCCTTGAGTGCCGCTTGCTGCGTCTGGACCGCTTCGGCCATGCGGTTAAAGGCACTAGCAAGATGGCAGATTTCATCGTCGTTGGTCTTCGCGAGGCGCGTCGCGTACTCCCCGGCGGCAATTTTTTCGGCAGCCGCTTGCAGCCGGCCAAGGCGGTTCGTCACCAGCCGATCCAGGAGCAGGCCGATGGCGATGAACAGCAAGAGATAGCCGCCAACACTCTTGGCGACCTGGGCGCCCCAGATGGCACGGAAACGCCTGTCGAACTTTTCCGTCGGCATCTTGATACTGACCACGCCGCGCAGGTCGCCAACCTGATAGCCATAGGCCGCCTTGTAGTTTTCGCGAATGCTGGGCGGGGCGTCAGCAGCATCGCCGTGGCATTTGAGGCAGAACGGCTCGATCCAGATCGGCGCGGTGTACAACATATAGCCGGTACCTTTGGCGTCGACAATGCTCTCCATGCGTTCGGCCGTCTTGGGATTGGCGCGGAACCATGCCATGGCCGCCAACTCATCGCGATCCGCCTGATTAGCGGGGTTGCGCGGCACGTCGGAGACGTTGTTGAAGATCACGCCGTTGTCGTTCCAGTTGGCAAAATCCTTGGCGATGCGCGAAAACGAATGCGCCGGCAGGAAGCCGATGGTCTTGCTGTTAACCGGCAGACCGCTATCGATGAACTGCTGCTGGTAGACGCGCCGCGTCGCCATCATGAAGCCATACACGGTACGCGCGTCGTACTCCGTTTCGGCATGCAACTCGGCCCGGAGCTTGCCATAGCTGAAACCCAGGTCAGCGATAAGTATCACGCAGACCAGCAGACCCAGCCACAACCAGATTTTTTGCTTGAGCCTCATCGAAAGTCATAGTTTTCAGGAAAGTTAATCATATCCTTAATGCAAATTCGCCGAGGTGATTTTAATCAATGCTGTAGGTTGAGTGGCGCCGTCTTGATCTGCCTCATGCGTTTTTCTTCGCAGCCCGCCTACACTGCGTCGCATGAGTTCCACCATTGCCACCATTGTCACCGAGGACGCCGTCCTGCCAGCGCCGACTTTTGACGCCCACAGCCCTGAGCGCGTTCCCGGCAACAGTGGCATCTGGGTCGGCATCTTCTGCGTACTGGTCGAGTTCCTGCTGCTCTTCGGCGTCTATTTCGTCGCCCGCTCCCACCACCCGGAAGCCTTCCTGACCGGGCCGGACAAACTCGTCACCTCGGCAGGCGTCGCCATCACCCTGCTGCTGCTGACGAGCGGCTACTGTATGGTGAAGGCGGTCGAGGCGATCCGCCGTGAATCACGCGGCGCAACGCTGCGCTGGGTGATACTGGCGATCCTGCTCGGTTGCGGCTACCCGCTGATCAAGTTCTTCGAGATCCGCTGGAACGTCGCCCATGGCATCGACGGCGAAGCCGGCATTTTCTACACCACCTACTATTACCTGACGCTCAATCACCTCGTGCATGTCAGCTGGGGCCTGCTTGGCTTGATGTGGGTCGCGGTCCGCACCGCGCTCGGCGTGTATTCCGCAAAAGACTACAGCGGGCTGGAAGCCGCCGCCGTGTATTGGCACACCACCGACGTGATCTGGCTGGTGATTTTTCCCTTCTTCTATGTACTGCGATGATCGGTCACGCTGAAAAGATCTGGTTATTGCTCGTCGGCCTGACGGCGGCGGGCGCCTGGCTCGCCGAAACCGGTCATGCCGGCTGGCCGCTGACCTTCACCGTCGCCGGGCTGATCGCCTTCAAGGGCCGCATGGTGATCGACCACTACATGGAAATGACCAGCGCCAACACAAAGATCCGCCGCGTTCTCTACGCCTTCGTCACCCTCGTGCCGCTGCTGGTGATCCTCAGCCACGGCTGGGGCGATGTCATCCGGCGGCTGACCACGATCGGCTCCTAAGGCTGCTGAAGGTCCGGCCCGTCAGGAAATTTCCAGCGCGCAAAAGTCGGCGCTGGCAGGACGGCGCACTGTGCTTGATTATTCAGCGCACAAGCACTAGAGTAAGGAATCCTTACTTGTGGAATTCGCCATGCTCGCCAAATTGACCTCAAAGAACCAACTGACCCTGCCGAAAAATATCGTGTCCGCCGTCGGCCCGGCCGAGTATTTCGATGTCGAAGCTAAGAACGGCGCCATCGTCCTAACGCCGGTGCGCATCCAGCGCGGCGACGCGGTACGCGCCAAGTTGGCCGAACTGGGCCTTGATGCAAGCGATATTGCCGCTGCGGTAACCTGGGCGCGCGGCGCGAAATGAAGCGCTGCCGTCCGCAGCGGGTCGTTCTTGATACCAATCTCGTTCTCTCGGCGCTGGTCTTTTCTCATGGCCGCCTCGCTGCACTGCGCGAAGCCTGGCAAAGCGGCCGTATTTGCCCGTTGGTTTCGCGCGCCACGGTGGCGGAACTGATCCGCGTCCTCGCCTATCCAAAATTCAGGCTGTCGCCCGACGAACAAGAGGAACTCCTGGCCGACTACCTGCCCTGGTGCGAAACCGTACTCATCCCCGACCCACCACCGGTGGTGCTGGCGTGTCGCGATCCCTTCGATACGCCATTTCTGCTATTAGCGCTGGCCGGCAAGGCCGATGCACTGGTGAGCGGCGATGGCGACCTACTCGCGCTGGCCGACAGCTTCACCTGCCCGATCCTCGGTGCAGAAGCGTTCTTACAAGGGTTGCAAAGCGGATGAAAAGTCGGTGCTGGCGGGACGGCGGCTACAATCTGGCTGACATGACCTCCCCCGCTGAAATCGCCCCCCACATCGAAAAGTTCATCACCCGCTGGCAATCCGCCGGCGGTTCCGAGCGCGCCAATTACCAGCTCTTTATCACCGAGCTGTGCGAGCTGCTCGACCTGCCCAAGCCGGAGCCGGCGCAGGCGGATTTGCGCGACAACGCCTATGTCTTCGAGCGCCGCGTCACCTTCGCGCATGGCGATGGATCGAGTTCCAACGGCTTCATCGATTGCTACCGGCGCGTCTGTTTCATCCTCGAAGCCAAGCAGACCAAGCTCGCCGAAGCCATCGGCAAGGTGTTCGACGACGCGCTCTTGCGCGCCCGCGCCCAGGCCGAGAACTACGCCCGCGCCCTGCCCGCCGACGAAGGCCGGCCGCCCTTCCTGATCGTCGTCGATGTCGGCCATGTCATCGAGCTGTATGCCGAATTCAGCCGCACGGGCGCGACCTACACCCCCTTCCCCGACCCGCGCTCGCACCGCATTCGCCTCGCCGACCTGCGCGATGACAAGGTGCGGGCGCGTTTGCGTTCAGTGTGGCTCGATCCGCTCTCGCTCGACCCGGCCACCGCCAGCGCCAAGGTCACGCGCGAGATCGCCGACCGGCTCGCCCTCATCGCCAAGTCACTGGAAGCACAGCACAGCCCGGAAGTCGTTGCCGGATTCCTGACCCGCTGCCTGTTCAGCATGTTTGCCGAAGATGTCGGCCTGATTCCGCAGCGCTCCTTCACCGGCCTGCTCGACAGCGTGGCGAACACGCCCGAGCAGTTCCAGCCGATGGTGCAAACGCTGTGGGGCGAGATGGATCGCGGCGGCTTCTCGGTGATCCTGCGCGAAACATTGCCGCGCATCAACGGCAAGCTGTTCAAGGACACCACCGCGCTACCGCTGACGCGCGAGCAAATCGGCCAACTGCAACTCGCCGCCAAAGCCGAATGGACGCAGGTCGAGCCGGCCATTTTCGGCACGCTGCTGACGCGCTCGCTCGACCCCGCCGAACGTCACAGCCTCGGCGCCGAATACACGCCGCGCCCGTATGTCGAGCGCCTCGTGCTGCCCACCGTCATCGAGCCGCTGCGCGCCGAATGGGACAACGTCAAAGCCGCCGCGCTGCTTTTGGCCAACACGGCCAAGCTCAACGAGGCACGCGACACGCTGCACGCCTTTCACCACCGCCTCTGCCAGATCAAGGTGCTCGACCCGGCCTGCGGCACGGCGAACTTTCTCTACGTCACGCTGGAACATTTGAAACGCCTCGAAGGCGAAGTGCTCGATCTGCTCGACCAGTTCGGCGATACGCAGGGCCGGCTGGAAACCGCAGGGCTGACCGTCGACCCGCACCAGTTCCTCGGCCTCGAACTCAACCCGCGCGCCGCCGCGATTGCCGAGCTGGTGCTGTGGATCGGCTATCTGCAATGGCATTACCGCACAAGAGGAAACGTCCGCCCGCCCGAACCGGTGCTGCGCGATTTCCGCAACATCGAATGCCGTGATGCGGTGCTCGCCGAGGGCAAACCGGCGCAATGGCCGGAAGCGGATTACGTTGTCGGCAATCCGCCCTTCATCGGCAACAAACGCATGCGTTTGGCGCTGGGCGACGAATATGTCGACGCTTTGCGTGCTGCCTACCCGGACATCCCTGACTCGGCCGACCTCGTCATGTTCTGGTGGCACAAGGCAGCCGCACTGGTCGCAGCCGGCAAGCTCCAACAGTTCGGCCTCATCACCACCAACAGCCTGACGCAGACCTTCAACCGCCGCGTACTGGAAAAGCACCTCGGCAAGCTGCATCTGGCCTTCGCCATCCCCGACCACCCGTGGGTCGACGGCGGCGACGGCGCGGCGGTACGGATTGCCATGACAGTCGGCGCTGGCGGGACGGCGGATGGACGCTTGCTCACCGTGTTGGAGGAACGCGCGACCGGCGGTGAAGGTTTGGAAGTCACGCTGAACGAACAGCGTGGCGCGATTCACCCAGACCTAAGCATCGGCGCCAACGTCGCTGCCGCGCAGCCCTTGCAGGCCAACGATGGCCTGAGTTACCGCGGCATGATCCCGCACGGCGAGGGCTTCCTCGTCACGCCGGAAGAAGGGCAGGCATTGGATGGCGGCGCACTGCTGCGCCCCTACCGCAACGGCAAAGACCTTACCGATCGGCCACGTGGCGTAATGGTCATCGACACCTTCGGCCTGACCGAAGATGGCTTGCGTCGCCGCTATCCCGCCACTTGGCAACGCCTGCACAATCTCGTGAAGCCCCACCGCGATGACAACCCGCGCAAATCGAGGCGCGAAAACTGGTGGTTGTTTGGTGAGAACCAGCCTCGCATGCGTGCCAGCGTGAACGGTCTGCAGCGTTACATCGCCACCGGCCAAACCGCCAAGCATCGCGTCTTCCAGTTTCTCGACGCCAGCATCCTGCCCGACGACAAGCTGATCGCCATCGCCCTCGACGATGCCTACGCGCTCGGCGTGCTCTCCAGTCGTGTGCATGTCGTCTGGGCGTTGGCGGCGGGTGGTTGGCTCGGAGTCGGCAACGATCCGGTCTACAACAAAGGCAAATGCTTCGACGCCTTCCCCTTCCCCGCCGCCAGCCCCGCACAACAAACCCGCATCCGCGACCTCGCCGAACAGCTCGACGCCCAGCGCAAGCGCGTGCTCGCCCAGCACGCCGAGCTGACACTGACCGGCCTCTACAACGTGCTGCAAAAAGTCGGCGCTGGCGGGATGGCGGAGTTGACCGCAAAAGAGCGCAATGCCTACGACAAGGGCCTTGTTGCCGTCCTCAAATCCTTCCACGACGACCTCGACACCGCCGTGCTCGATGCCTATGGTTGGCACGACCAGCCCGGCGACGCACAACTCCTCGAACGCCTCGTCGCCCTCAACACCAAACGCCGCGCCGAGGAAGCCGCAGGCCACATCCGCTGGCTGCGCCCCGCCTTTCAAGCCCCCGAGCAAACCCAAACGCCGATGGCGGGGATGGGGGACGCCCGGCCGACGATTTGTGATAACCATGAGGAGGTCGGGCGTCCCCCAGCCCCGCCCGCTCCGACGCAAGCTTGGCCCCAATCTCTCCCCGAACAAATGTCAGCCCTCGCCAACGCCCTCAATCAATCGCCCCAAGCCGAAACCGACATCGCCGCCGGATTCACCGGCAAAGGCAAGTGGAAATCCAGACTCCCCGAACTGCTCGCCACGCTCGCCACGCTGGGTCGGGCAAGGCAGTTGGAGGATGGCCGGTGGTTGGGGTAAGGTAGCGCCATGGGCATGTTCGACCTCATCAAACTGCTGGCGGAAAACGACATCGACTTCGTATTGGTCGGCGGACTGGCGGTCGCCTTGCACGGTTACCCGCGGATGACGATGGATGTCGACGTCGTGTTGGCGATGGATGAGGCCAATCTGCGGCGCTTCATCGACGGTGCCAAGGCGGCCGGTCTGCAACCAACGATTCCGGTGCCCATCGAATCGCTAACCCGCCCCGAGCTGATCGAACAATGGCATCGCGAAAAAGGCATGTTGGCCTTCAGCTTGCGCAGCCCGGAAGCGCAAGCGACGGTCATCGATATTTTGGTTCGCCCAGTGGTGCCGTATGCCGAGTTGCGCGTCGCCGCAGTGCCGATCGACATGGGCCCCTACCGCATCCCGGTCGCCTCGATCGATCATCTGATCGCAATGAAAACGGGCACCGGGCGCGGCAAAGATGCAATCGACGTCGAAGCGCTGACGAAGTTGCGCAATGGAGCATCGGCATGACGGGCGAAGAGAATTTTCGCCTGATCCGCGAGATCGAGGCTAACCGCGCATTCCTGCTGGCGACATATCGGCAGAATCCACTCTTGCTGGCCCAGACCGAGCCGCGCATCCGCGAACTCTTTGAATCGATTCCGACAGCGGTTCCCGAGGCTTCTTCACAATCTGCCGAAAACCAGTGAAAAGTCGGCGCTGGCGGGACGGCCTTCAGTGCGCTGCCAGCCGGGCGAGCACCTTTCCTGATGCCTGGTCGTAGAAAATAATCTCTTCCAGCTGGCCGATCAGGTAGCGCTTTTTCAGCGTGAAATCGACCGGCTGGGATAGGGTAGCCTTCCAGAACGTAGTGCTTTCCGACAGGCAATCAGCCCGCAAGCGACCGCGTAGCGCCATGCGCAGATCGCCGCCGGCGAGGCGGGTTGCCTCTTCGGCCGGCATTTCCAGCATGGTGGCAAAGCCGCTAGCGTTGTCCGTGCCGCGCGGATAGAAGGCATAGGGATTGTCGAAGGCGAAAAAGTAATCGTAGCGCCAGCGCACGGGAAATTCCCGGTACATGCCGAAAATGTCATCGACCGGATAGCTGCCGCGATCCTCGGTCGTCGAGCCGAGCAACAGATATTTGTAGGTGTAGTAATCCTCCCCTGCCGCAGGCGCCAACGGGTGCCAGTTCCAGCCTTCGGTGAGATCGTTGAACTGCATGTCGTAAAAGATGTGCAGACGGCCCGTCGCCGCATCGAAGCGCGTTTCCGGCCGCGCGTCCGGGCTCAATGCCACCGGCAAGGCAAGGCTTTCGGATGAGTCACAGCGCAGCGGCTCGGGCGCCGCAGCGCGGCGGGCGTAGTCGGCGATGGGATCGCGCAGCGGCGGCATGTCTGTGTCGAGCGCCAGGCAGGTAAGCGGGACTGACAGCAGCAGAGTAAAGAATCGAACTATCAAAACCAGACTTCCGGATAACGCCGTGTGCGTGGCAGATTATTCACCACCAGCGCGACGAATAAAAGAATCAGCGGCCCCAGCGTCGCCGGCATCAGCACATACCAGAATCCCAGACGCTGAATCTCCGCCGAGCCGAGTGTGGCGATGAGTGCCGTCGCGCCGCCGGGCGGATGCAGGGTGCGCGTCAGGTGCATCAGCGCGATGGCCGTGGCGACGGCGAGCGCCTGGGCCAGCACAGGATAATCGTGAAACATCTGCCAACAAAAAACGCCCACCAGCGCCGAGATGAAATGTCCGCCGAGCAGATTGCGCGGCTGCGCCAGCGGGCTGCGCGGCGCGCCGTAGAGCAGCACTGCGGAAGCGCCGAAAGAGCCAATCATCAGGTGCAGGTCGTGCGGTGCAAAATAACGCTCACCGAGCCAGGCCAGCAGCCCGATGCCGAGCACCGCACCGAGCCAAGACCAAAAGACTTCATCACTATGGACGCGTGGCGGGCCGCCGGCCGTAGTGCCGCGCCACTTACGCAGATACTCGCGCCAACTGCCCTCGATCTTCATTGACTGCTGCCTTGCTGGCGCAAACGCAAGCGTGCAATGGCATGACGCCAGGCCAGGTGGTAAATAACGCGAAAGTCCTCGGTGCTGATATCGAGATAGCCCGGCACATGTTGCATGGCGTCGAGAATATCTTCATCAGTCAGTTCGGGCTCGTGATCGGTATCCAGGACAAGATTTTCCGCAAGCGTCTCAGGCATGCTTCAACTCCTCGGTGACAGGGCAACGCCGGGTGATGATACCGGCGAGCTTCGTTCAGCGCTTGATGAAATCGATCATCACACCTTCCGCTTCACGCTGACGATAGGCGATCTCGACACTCTCGCCGTAGCGCGCCTGCATCTGCTGCAGCAGGGGAATCGGATCGTGGTCGTTGACGAAACGCATCACTTCCCCGGCATTCAGGGCATCGAGTGCGCCAAAGATGGCGGCATGGCGAAAGCGTTTGGCGATGCCGCGTGCGTCGAAGCCATAAATGCCGTCCTGGTTGGTGTGGTTATGAACAGGGATCGTGGTCATGGAAAAACTCCGTTGGATAATGAGGTCGGTCATCTTAGTTGACGACACTTATCGGGTAATTGACCTGGATCAGGTTGCCGGTACGCCGTCCTGCCAGTCCCACGGGGATTTCCTGCGGTCATGGAATGCCCCGCATGGGGTACGCCGACGCTCTAACGCGCTTCCATCACCAAACGAAAGCCGACGAAGTCGAAACGCGCCGTCGGCCGGCAGTGCATGTGGCGCTTGCTGCAACGGGCGAAGAAAGCATCGTGGCTCCAGGCCCCGCCGCGCAGCAGGCGCGCCGGGCCTTCCGCCTGATAGTGCGGGTTATCGCGCGGATGGCGCGTGTAGGCATCGGCGGTATAAACATCGCTCACCCACTCCCACAGATTGCCGCTCATGTCGTGAATGCCCAGCGCATTGGCGGGGAAACTGCCCACCGGCAGGGTTCCCTCGCTGTGCTTGTCGGCATATTCGGCCGTATTCGCGGCCGGCGGCGCGGCGCCACCAAACTTCACCTGCCGACCACCGGCGCGGCAGGCGAACTCCCACTCGGCTTCGGTGGGCAGGCGAAACGTGTGCTGCGGATTTTTCTCCATCAGGCGGGCCACGAATGTGGCAATGTCGGACTGGTTAACGCTATCGACCGGATGCGTCTCGCCCTGCGCATAAACCGAGGGATTCCATTCCATCAGCGCGCGCCACTGACCTTGCGTGACCTCGAACTTGCCGATCCAGACGTCCTTGATGCAGACCTCATGCACCGGCAACTCGTTGTGGTCGCCGCCGCCGAAGGTATCGCCCATCGGGTAGCAGCCGCCCGGCACGCGGATGAATTCCATGCCGGTTAACGGTTCGCGCCAGATGTCGGGCCGGGTGTCGGCATGGGCGGCAGTCAGCGCGAACAGGCTGGCAAGAAATATCAATAAACGCATCGGGCAGCAGTGTAGGCGCAGGCAGGCCGCAGCGGGATGATCCCGATCAAGTGCCCGCAGCTTTCCACCTAGGTTAGTGCCGTCCCGCCAGAGCCGACTTTTTCACGCTTTAGATCGACCGCCCCTCGCCCGCCTCTTCATGCGTCTTGCCATCGCGGATGTGATAGATGCGCTTGAAGGTCGGGATGATCTTTTCATCATGGGTGACGACGATGATCGCGGTGCGGTATTCGCGCGCCAGGTCGTTGAGAATGCGCACCACCGTTAGCGCACGTTCCGAATCAAGCGGTGCGGTGGGTTCGTCGGCGAGGATGATCGGCGCGTGGTTTGCAAGTGAGCGGGCGATGGCGACACGCTGCTGTTCGCCGCCGGAGAGTTGCGATATTTGCGCGCCGGCGCGGTGTTGCACGTCGAGGGCGGTGAGGAGTTCCAAGGCGCGCTTGCGGGCGCTGGCGTTGTCCTGGCCGGCAAGCATGGGCAGCAGGGCGACGTTGTCGGTGACATCCAGAAACGGGATCAGATAGGGGGCCTGGAAGACGAAGCCGATGCGGTCGCGGCGCAGCGCGCGCAGGTCGGGGATTTTCCAGCCATCTTCGTATATGACGTCGCCGGCCAGTTCCATGCGCCCGGCGGTGGGTTCGATCACCGCGCCGAGACATTTGAGCAGCGTGCTCTTGCCCGAGCCGCTGGGGCCGACCAGACCGACGACTTCGCCGGGCCAGATGGTCATGTCGACGCCCTTCAGCGCATCGACGGCGGCGTCGCCCGTGCCGTAGCGTTTCTTCAGGCCGGACAGCTTGATTGCGGGAATGTTGTCCATCTTATCCACCCTATCCACCAATAGCCTCCGCGGGGTCGATGGCGAGCGCGGCACGGATGGCGACGCTGCTCGCCAGCGCGCAGATCGTCAGGACGATGGCAAAGCCGGCGACGGCATCGCCCGGCAAGAGCAGCACGTATTTCGGAAACGCGGGCCCCCACAGGCCGGCGGCGATGCGGCCAACAAGGAAGCCGATGATGCCGAGGGCCAGCGACTGTTGCAGGATCATGCCGGCGATGATGCGATTCTTCGCGCCGATGAGTTTGAGCACGGCAATCTCGCGCACCTTGGCGAGCGTCATGGTGTAGATGATGAAGGCGACGATGGCGGCGGTGACGACGGCGAGGATGACGAGGAACATGCCGATCTGCTTGGCCGAGGTAGCAATCAGCTTGGCGATGAGGATGTCTTCCATCTGCGCCCGCGTGTAGGCGGTGAGGCGCTTCCAGCGCTGGATTTCGTTGGCCACCGTGGCTGGATCAGTGCCGGGCGTAAGGCGTACCAGCACGGTATTCACACTGCGCGCCTGGGTGGCGCTGGCTTGCGCCGCTTCGAGCAGGCCAGGCACGCCGGGGCGGTTGAAAGCCGGGTTGGCGGCGGTGCGCGCACGCTCATTCACCAGCGCGTCGTTGTCCTTGAGGAACTGGATTTCCTGCGCATCCTTGAGCGGCACGAAGATCATCGGGTCACCACTTGACGACACCATGCGCCGCGTCAGGCCCACCACGGTGTAGTCGTGGCGACGGATCTTCACCCGCTCGCCGAGTTTCAGGCCGGCGCGCTCGTCGGCAATGGCTTCGTAATGGCCCTGCAAAATCGGTCGGCCGGCGATGAGGTAAGGCGGCGCGCCGGGACGATTTGGCCGATCCACTTCAATGCCGACGATCATCACGCGGGTGTCTTTACCGTTGTGCGCCATCTGGATGGTCAGGTAGGCGGCGTTGCCGGTTTCCGCCACGCCCTCGATGCCGGCAATGCCGCGCCACACGTCGTCGCGCAGGCTGGACGGTTCGGCATACGGCCCGAGCGTGCCTTGCTGCACCACCCACAGGTCGGCGCCGCTGTTGTCGATCAGCACCTGGCCGTCGTCCACCATGCCGCGAAACACGCCGCCCATGGTCAGCGTCGCGCCGATCAGCAGCCCGAGGCCGACGCCGGTAAACAGGAATTTGCCCCAGCCATGGAGGACATCGCGACTGGCGAGGTTGATCATTTCAGCGCTTCCACCGGTTTGATGCGGGCGCCGTCGGCGAGCGCCTTGGCGCTATGCACGATCACCGTGTCGCCAGCACCGATTCCCTGGCGGATTTCAACAAAGCCGTCGGACGAAATAACGCCGGGCGTGATCGGCAGGAAGCGCGCCTGGCCATCCTTTGCTTGCCAGACGCCACTCTGGTTATTTTGTCGTTGCAGCGCAGCCGCAGGGATCGCCAGCGCTTTCTCGATGGCCGGCAGGCGCAGCGTGACTTCTGCCAGTTCGCCGATGGCGATGCCAGCGGGCGCGCTGTCGAACACCACATTGGCGATGCGTTCCTCGGTTACCGCATCGCCCACCCAGTCGACGCGCTCGATGCGGCCGGCGATTTTCTCGTTGGGCCGCGAGCGCAGTGCGATCTCGGCCGGCAGGCCGACCGCCAGACCTTGCGAGCGCCCCTGGTCGATGCGCACGCGCAACCACAAACTGGCCGGATCGATCACCTGCACCACTGCCTGACCGGCGACGACAGTCGAACCCGGCTCGGCGAGGCGTGCCGTGACGACGCCATCGACCGGGCTGACGAGTCGCAGATGCGCACGGTTCTGGCCCGTGCCGGCCAATTCGGATTGAGCGCGGTGCATGTCAGCCTTGGCAGCGGCTAGCGCGGCGACGGCGGCGTCGCGGGCGGACTGGGCGGCCGCAGCTTCATACGCTTTGGCATCGACGGCTTCCTGGCTGACGAAGTTTTTCTTGCGCAAATCGGCGTAACGATCGGCACTATTTTTCGCCAGTTTGGCGCGGCTACCGGTTTCGGCCAGCGCGGCTTCTGCGGAGTGCACCCGCTGCGCCGCCCCGGCGGCAGACGCGGCCCCGGCGGCGAGGCGGGCATCCATATCGACCAACTCCATCTCCGCCAGCAGTTGGCCCGCCTTGACCACGTCGCCCTGATCAACCAGTACCCGCGCCACGCGGCCGGCGAGCGTCGGGCCGATGCTCTGGCTACGCCGCGCTTCAACGGTGGCAATGCCGAACAAGCTGCGTTCGAGGCGGGTTTCCTTGGCCGTGTCGAGCGTGACCTTGACAGGCGCCAGCGGCCCCTGCGTGGCGACGATCCAGCCGAAGGCGATGAGAAAGGCGACGGCGAGCAGGCCGAGGACAAGATTGCGTTTGACCAGTGCGTTCATGACTTCGCTCCGTGAAAACCATTCAGTAGCAGGGGAAAGATGCGCAGCGCCGCCGCACGCATGTCCATCGTGCTGGAAAACAATGTGCTTTGTACCACCAGCCCCTGCACCGTGCCAACGAACAGCACGGCGGCCGCTTCTTCGTCGAGCGTGACCGGCAACTCGCCGGCTTCTTTGGCGCGGCGAATCAGGGTCTTGACGCGTTCGCGATAGCTGCCAACGATTTTGCGCGCCACGCTTTGCAGGGGCGAACCGCTAGGCCGTTGCAATTCGTGAAACAGGATGCGCGGCACACCCGGATGATCGGCGACGAAGGCGACTTGTGCGTGAAACAGCCGTTCCAGCACCGCCAGCGGCGTGCCGCCGGTGGCAATGGCGGTGTCGGCAACGCGCCCCAGCCGCACCCCGAGCCAATCGAATACCGTGCGCCAGATCGCTGCCTTGTCAGGAAAATGGCGGAACAACGCTCCATGCGTGACGCCGATGCGCGTGGCGATGGCCTGGGTGGTGATCCCTTCCGGGCTGTGCTCGCTGGCGAGATCGATGACCGCCTCGACGGCTTCTTCGCGGCGCTCTTCGGCAGAATGACGGTGGCGGGTTTCGGCGGGCGGGCGGTCGATATCGGCAGTAGCGCTCATAATTTTGATAGTAAGTAAACTGTTACTATCTTAGCGAACTTTCCCCGCATCATTTGCGCGACTGTGTAAAAAAATGTGCCGTCCCGCCAGCGCCGACTTTTTCGGCGTCGTTCGGGCGCTGCGGCTTGAGGCGTTCAGGCCCTCAAGTAGGGCGCTTGCAGCTTCGCCGCGCCCATGATGTGGCCGACCCACCACAGCGCGAGGAAGCGCTGCAACTCGATCTTGTCGAAGTTTTCCGTTGTGGCGATTTCTGCGGCGAGGTATTCGTATTCCTCGATTTCAAAGCGATAGTCTTCGATTTCCGGGTAGGCGCTGGCGACGAGCAAGGCTTCCTCGGCAGCGAAATGTTCGCGCGCCGCCGCCATCAACTGGTCGAACGCCGCCTTGAATATCGGGTCGGCGCTGCTGTTGCCGCCGTCGGCGGCGCACAGGTCGGCCAGGACGTTGCATTGTGCGAGAAGTTGCTGGTGCTGCTCGTCCATGGCTGCGTGGCCGACGGTGAAATGTGGATCCCACTGCACACGATTGGGCATCATGGTGCGTTCCTTCTGATCAGAAACCGAGCGATTCGACGACGACCACCAGGTCGGCGAAGCTGGCCGCTTCGAGTTTCTTTTTAAGCGCTACCTTGTCGAGGCCCTCGCATTCAAATCGGGTCAGGCCGACCTCAAAGGACAGTTCCTCAATCTCCAGCGCGGACATGAAACCGATGTTGCAGATATGGGCGATGCAGCTGCGTTCTGGTTCGGTCAGCTCCAAGCCATGGCGGCGCTGGATTTCGAGGTAGCGTTCAGCGGTACGGTTGAGCTTGCCGCTGATCTCCATGGTGTTGTTCTGGCCATCGGTGAGAATCGCCAGCGGCGGCCCGAAGAAGACGGGCGTCTTGCCGACGTTGCGGGTTTTTTCTTCCCGCGTCAGCGCCGGGGCGACCCACGTGGGATCGCCCCGGACCGGACTGGGCTTTTCAGTCGAGTCGGCCATCAATGTTGCGGAATCGGATGCAGTTTCTCGTGGCTTGCATCCGCCATGCCCTTCGGCAACTGCGGCGACGGCTCGGGTTGCAACTGGATAAAGCCCTTGTTGCGGAGACCATCCTGGACATTGTGCGGGTTGTGGCACTCGGTGCAAGTGAACCAGCGCTTCTTGCCATCGCTGGCAAATTCGCCGATGCGCTTGCCATGGATGCCGTCACGCCAGTCACGCAGCTTGTCGCCGTGACACTTGCCGCACAGCAACTGCGGCTGGTCGAAGCTAACCGGATCGCCGAAGTTGTCGACAAGCATGTTGCGCTTGGTCGCGTGGTGGCAATCCAGACACCAGATGCGGTCGCGGCCATGCTGGAAGTTCGCGAGATCCGGAACCATGCCTGCCATTGTCGGAATCGGCGTCGGCTTCTTGTCCTTCGGCAAGGTTGGTGGTGTGAACTGGGGACCCACCCCGTTGTGGCAGGACGTACCACACAAGGGCATGAGGGCAAGCTTCTCCGAGCGCGGCTTGACGAGCGCATGGCCTTCGGGAAGATTCTCCAGCCCCGGCATCTTGCCCATCGGTACGGTGCCGTCGAAGGGGTCGCCGTACCACAGCGCAGCGCCTGTCGTCGGCGAGCACTTGACGTTCGGCCAGCCCGGTTTGAGGTCGCGCTGGGTGACTTCCGATGCGCCCTTGCGGCTCTCGAAACAGACCAGCGGCTCTGCCGGTGCTGCTGCGGTTGCCGGTTGCTCGGCCGCGTTTTCTGCAGCGATGACGGTGTAAAGCCCACCACCGCAAATGGCGAGAACCGTCGCGAAAGTTGCTATTTTTTTCATGATCGTGGCCTCACTTCGTCGCAACGGCCTTGGAGCCGCCGTATTTGATATCGCCCAGCAGGATGCCGATGGCGCCCTTCAACAGGATAGTCAGGATGAAGAAGCCAAAGGCCCAGATGCCGATGGTCAACAACACCTCGACGAAGCTCGGGTAATACTCGGTCACTTCGCCGATCGGCGTCGGGATGAAACCGGGGACGATCAGGCCCATGCCTTTTTCGATCCAGATGCCGGCGAAGGTCGTCACACACAGGATTGGCAGCACCTTGTAGTTGAGGCGGTAGGCGGGGAAGATCAGGAACAGGAACGATCCGATCATCAGGATCACCGATGTCCAGAACCAGGGCACCAGCTTGGTCAGCCCGTGCAGGCCGAACATCAGGTAGTACAGGCCGTTGGCGTGCTCGGTGCGGGCATAGAGTTCGACAACGACTTCCGACATGGTCAGGAAGATGGCGATGCCGAGGCACCAGGTGACGATGGTGGACAGCAGGTTGATGGCGCTGTCATCGATCCAGAACTTGGTGTTCTTGCGGATGATCAAGAAGACCAGAATGATCAGCGCGGGACCGGCGGCAAACGCCGTCGAGATGAAGCGGATCGGCATCATGCTGTGGTGCCACATCGGACGCGACGGCATGGTCGAGATCAGGAAGGCCGTGACGGTATGGATCGACAGCGCCCAGACGATCGCGAGATATACCACTGGCAAGAACCATTTCTGGTTGATCGGGTTGCCGGTGTACTTGCACCACAGGTAGTAGAAGCCGCAAATGGCGTTGAGGATCAGGTAGCCGTTGAGCACCATCACGTCCCAGCCCAGCATCGAGGAGAAGCTGTAGATGCCCCAGGGCGGAACCATGTGCCAGAGCCGGTCGGGGCGGCCCATGTGGGCAAACACGAACATCATCACCATGATCACGGCGGTGATCGCCAGCATCTCGCCCAGTACGGCAACCTTGTGCATGCCCTCGTGGTGATAAGCATAGGCCGGGAAGACGATGGTCACGGCCCCGGCCGCCACGCCGACGAGGAAGACGAGGTTGGCGAAGTAGAGACCGTCGTGAATCTGGCTGGTCATGCCGGTGACGATCAGGCCATCGGTGTTTTGCAGGTAGAAGACATACATCATGCCGACCATGAGCACGGCAAGCGAGGCCATCCACGCGTAGAACTTCACGCCGCCCTTGAGGATGTAGCGAGTGTAGTCGGTAGTGAAGCTGATCAGTTGTTGCACGGCCGGCTCCTCAATCGTAGAAGTAGAAGAATTTCGGGAAGGTATTGAGCTCGGCCTTGAGGCGGAACACATTCTTCCGCGCCAGGATCTTGCTCACTTCGCTTTCCGGATCGAGCAGGTTGCCGAACTTGCGGGCACCCACCGGGCAGACCTCGACGCAGGCCGGGTAGCGGCCGTGGCGGCTGCGCTGCAGGCACCAGTGGCACTTCTCGACGACGCCGCGCATACGCGGCCGGTTGCCCAGGTAGTGCGTTACCGGGTTCATTTCTTCCTTGGGCAGAACCGGGTTGGTGACATTGAGACGGCGCGCCCAGTAGGGGCAGGCGCCCATGCACATGCGGCAGCCGATGCACCAGTTGTAGTCGATGACAACCACGCCATCCGGCTCGCGGTAAGTGGTGCGCACCGGGCAGACCTTGACGCAGGGCGGCTTTTCGCACTGCATGCAGGCGATCGGCATGTAGGTGGCATCCTCCTCCGGCACTTTCTCGGGGTTGTAGTGGTACTGGCCCTCAAGCACCTGGCCGGCCGGGGTGTAGGCGTTGCCGCCAACCTGAATGCCCAGCCCTTCCGGGTAGCCATGATTCATCTTTTCCTGCTCGAATTTGCCACGCTCCATGCGCAACACCTGGATCCACTCGATCTTTTCGCCGGGGCGATCCTTGCCGCGCGACTGGTTGTTCTCGGCAACGCAGGCATGCACGCAGCGCCGGCAGCCGATGCACTTGCGGATGTTGAGGGCATAGCCCATCAGCACGCCCGGCTGTGCTTCGGTGGTATCGACCGTCACCTCCTTGCCGTATTCGCCGGAATAGCGCCGCTCGAGCCGCGCCTTGGCCTCAGCCTTTTCTTCCGCAGTCATCAGACGATAGTTTTTCTGGAAGTGCTCGGCCCACTCGATGGCCGCATGGGCATCGTCGGACTGGGCCATCAGCGCCGCCGTACCCATCAGCGACGACATGCTGAGCATGCCGCCCGCCTTGAGAAAATCACGACGCGTTGTTTTCAAAACTGCCTGGGAAGGGTCCGCCGATGCCGGTTGCGCCGGGCATGCGGGTGCGGACTGCCTGACCGGATCGGCAGAGGTTTTCTCGTTGATGGCCACAGTCGTTCTCCTGTAGGGATAATGAACCGCTCAAGCTCGCAGATGAGCCCGAACAAACTTAGCCATAGATGCTGCCATGTCTGGGCAGCGTATTTCTTGACCGCAATCAATCTGTAACGTTTTAGGCTGGCAAGAATGCGTGCGCAAACTGCTGCTGGAACACGCCAACGACCCGGAAGTCATTGTCGTGACCGCCGCCTAGATTTCTGGCGCTGCCGTCCCGCCAGCGCCGACTTTTAGTGCTCTTTGCCGTCCACGCGTGGTGCGAACAGGAAAGGCAGATAACGCCAGGCGAGCGTGCCGAAGGCGAGCAGCCAGCAGGTCGCCGCCAGATGCAGCCACATCATGTAGCCGACAGGATAGAGTTGCGGGGCGACCACGCGGGCAAGGAAGCCCGCCAGCAAGATCCACAAAGCAAGCTTGTCGGCACGCTCGAAAACGACATTGCGCCCGGTGTGACCCTTGGAAATACGGACGATCATGGCCGGCAGCACCAGTCCCATCACGCCGAGAGTGAAGACATGTACGGATACGCTGCCGACCCAGGCCAGGTCGATGAACTGGCCGATGCCGTCGATGACGAGTTGCGCAACGATGGCCAGGTAGCCCAGATACATGATGCCGATGTCCAGCCGCGACAGCGCCTTGCGCGGATGCCAGTAAGCAAAGCGCACCAGCAGCAAGAGCGCCAGAGCGAATTCGAGTATCCCGGTAAGAGCAGGCGGCAACCATTGGCCGAAGACCAGCGCAAGGGCCAGAATCTTGATGGCGTGATCGAGAGGTGGATTGCGCAGGATCTCGACCCGGAAAGCGCCGCGCATGAACTGCACCTGCGTGCGTTCCAGCATGATGAGGAAGGCTGTGCGGAACAGCGCGAGCGTCATGCTCCAGCCGAGGATGAAATAGTCGCCCTGCACGATCAGATATTTGGCCGGCAGGAAAAGCGGCAGGATGATCCAGAAATAATAGTTGTCGCTGCCGCTGCCGCGCAGGCGTTGCTGCAACAAGGTATGCAGCAACATGCCGACGATGGCCACCTGGAAGAGCCCCGAAGCAAGCCAGAACAGCGCCGGTGGCCAGCCGGCACCGAAGCTCATGGCGAGGCGATCGAACAGCCAGGCGACGGCGAGCAGCATCAACGAGACACCATGCCAGCCGCGCACGCCCACCCAGTTTTTCGTCGCAGTGAGCAGAAAACCACCCAGCACCGCCCAGCCGAAGCCGTAGAACATCTCGTGGGCATGCCATTGCAGGGGCGCCGCGACAAAAGTCGGCGCTGGCGGGACGGCGCCCGTATAGACGAGCACCCACCACAGTGGCAGGCTCAGACCGGCGAGGCAGCCGAGGGCGAAGAAGGGGCGGAAACCGATCAGCCAGAGGGGGTGTTTCATGGGTGGCACGCCAAGCGCCAGCGGATTTGGAAAAGGAAGCTCATCAGACAAAGTTTGGCATACGCGGGCCGACTCGTCCTTGATGAAGGTCAGGCAAGGCAGAATGCCCGGCCCACCTCCTCAGTACGAAAAACCGGACGCTAAACATTCTCGGTGCTGCGACGTCGGCGCACCACCGGACTGGCCGGTGTTTTTGTCGTCGCCGGCATCTTCTTCGTTGTTGCTGGTTTCTGGACGGGTACAGCCTTTTTTACCAACGCTTTTTTCGCCGTAACAGATTTGGCAGCAACCGTGGGTTTGGCTTTTTTCTTCGGTGCGTCTTTCATTGCCCCTGCCTTCTTCGGTGCAGATCTGACCGGAGGGGGAACTTCCTCCATCTCGATGCCGAACACATCGGCCAAGGCGGTAACGTTGAGCACTTTTGCGTTGGATGGCTTCTTAGTCGCCTTGGGCAAACCTGCGCCAGCCTGCTTCACCAGATCCGCAGCATCGACCCGACGCAAGGCGAACATCAGTTCCGGCTGAGCATCGAGACGGGCGCCCACGCCATAGAGGACAGCGGCAACATGCTTGCAAATGGAAGCCCAGTCCGGGCAATTGCACGTGAAGTTGATCTCCCTGGGCGCCGGGAACAGGCCGGTCTGCGGGATGCAGATGCGTTCCATCACCGCTTTCGAGAGCTTACCTTGTAACAACGCCACCAGTGAATCGATCGATCCGGCACAATCCGCGCTAACGGCGTGCCAATGCTTTTCGGGAACGGCCGCAACGCTGACCGTCACTTGATACAGGCTGGACCCCATCACCAGCGCATGCACCTCACCTTCAGCAATCCGTAGGTCAATCACCGCACCATTGCGAACATAGGTGCGCCCGCGCGGCAGGCGGTTGGCGAAGTCGCTGTAGCGTTCGAGGTTGTCACACCAGGATTTGCCCCAGAAAGTCTTGGCGATGGCGCCACGATAGGCAGGAATGGGCGAGAGTTCCTTGCCGGCCTTTTTCATCTTGGCGGCGGCCTTCTCGGCCTTTTCGCGCCGCTTGGCAACCGGCACATAAGGTTTCCAGCCGAAATAGCTCATTGCATCCCTTTCTAACTCTCAGCTTTCTTGCGCTGCATGAATGTCGAGTTTCACCAGATCGAGCAACTCGCGGTCGCTCAATTCAGTAAGTTGCAGTTCTGCGCCACCTTCCAGCACATCATTTACCAGTTGCCGTTTCGATTCGATCAGCTGGTCGATGCGGTCTTCGATGGTGCCACGGCAAACAAATTTATGCACCAGCACGTTCTTCTTTTGGCCGATACGGAAAGCCCGGTCGGTGGCCTGGTTCTCCACGGCAGGGTTCCACCAGCGGTCGAAGTGGATCACATGCGACGCGGCGGTGAGATTGAGCCCCGCACCGCCCGCCTTGAGTGAGAGGACAAAAAACGGTGTCAGCTCGTCTTCCTGGAAACGTTTGACCAGCTCGCGACGTTTGGCGACCGGCGTGCCACCGTGCAGCACCAGGCCGGAGCGACCGAAAATGGAGCCCAGAAACGCCGCCAGCGGCTCGGTGGTCTCGCGAAACTGGGTGAACACCAGCAACTTCTCCTGCTTGGCGGCGATGACCTCGGCAAGTTCGCGCAGGCGTGCGAACTTGCCGCTGTCCGCAGCAGCCCAGGCCGCATCGCCCAGCCATTGCGAGGGGTGGTTGCAGATCTGTTTGAAACGCATCAGGTAGGAGAACACGACGCCTTTTCTACCGATTCCTTCGGCATCCTCGAGTGCGGCGGAGAGATCCTTCACCGCGCGTTGGTAGAGTGCGGTTTGGGCTGAACTCAGGTGACACCAGGCATTCACCTCGGTCTTGTCCGGCAGATCGGCGATAACCCGCTTGTCAGTTTTTAGGCGACGCAGGATGTAGGGCCGTACCAGGTTCCGTAGCGGGCCGAAGTGCTCGGCGCTGGCCAACCGCTTGGTGAAGTCGGCAAACACCTTGCCGCTTCCCAGCAGGCCGGGATGGGTGAAATCGAAGATCGACCAGAGATCGGAAAGGCGGTTTTCCACGGGCGTGCCGGTGAGCGCAATGCGCGTGTCAGCCTTGAGCTTCTTCACCTGCCGTGTCTGTTTTGCGCCGGGATTCTTGATAGCCTGTGCCTCATCGATCACCACGATGCGCCAATGGGTGTTCTCCAGCACCGGCAGGCGCAACAGGGAACCGTAAGTGGTGATGACCAGATCGATGCCCGCAAAAGTGTTGTCATCCAGCGCGCGCAAATCGGCAGCAGGCATGGCGGAAGGATGCACGATCAACAGGCGCAAGCCGGGGGCGAAACGTTCTGCCTCGGCGACCCAATTCGCCAGCAGCGAAGCAGGCGCCACCAGCAGGCTGGTGCGGGCGCCCTGCTGCTCACGTTTAAGTACCAGCAGCAAGGCAAGCACCTGGATCGTCTTGCCCAAGCCCATGTCGTCGGCGAGGCATGCGCCCAGCCCCAGCCGGGTGAGCAGATACAGCCAGCGCACGCCCGCCTCTTGATAAGGGCGCAGGCTGGCTTTGAGTTCCGGTCCGGGATGTACTTTTGCCAGGCCTTCCGGTTGGCGCAGTCCGTGCAGGGTTTCCGCCAGCCAGGGGCCGGCCGTCAGCACCGACCAGTCGGCATCAGCAGGATCATCCGGTGTATCGAGCGTTGCCCCGGCGACCAGGCGCATCGCTTCGGCAAGCGGCATTCCACTTGCGGCAGTAGCCTCTTCGATGGACTGGAAGCGTTCCAGAAGCCGCGCGAGCCGCTTCTTGTCGATCTCGACCCAGCGGCCACGCAACATCTGCAGACCATCGCCGCCGGCCAGCAGAGCTTCAATCTCGGCGGCATCGAGTCGTTCGCCATCGAGTGTCAGCGCCATGTGAAAGTCGAGCAGCGCATCCTTACCCAGCAGCGAGGGTGGCCGCGCGCCCACGCTGGCTTCGATGCGCGGCCGGGCCGGTCGCCCCGTATGCCAGGTACCCGGCATACGCACGACAATGCCAGCGGCTTCAAGATGAGGCAAGTCGGTCAGGAATTGCCAGGCCTCGACCGGCGTCCAGCGCAGCGGATGATAGATTTCGCCGGCGCTGATCATCTCGCGCAGCCAGACGCACTGCTCCGCCGCGCGTTGCACCGGCAGCAACAGGGAGAGCAACTGCGCTTTGTGCCTGCCCGTGGAAAACTCGACCAAGGCCTGCGACAGCGGCTGGTGCCGTGCCTTGCCATGCGCCGACAAGCTTGAAGTATAGGTGGCAAGAAAGGCGAAGGGCGCTTCGGGGTCCTTGCGGTTCTCTGCCAGGTTGAAATGCACGCGCCCGACCAGATGCCAGGCCGGATGCCGCGCCTTGAGAAAATCCTGCAGACCGAGCTTGGCGATAACGAGTTCTGCACGCAGGGCAACGTCGAGTTCCCCCCACAGGGTGCCGAGACTTTCTGCAGTCAGGTATTCCGCGCCAGTCATCGGCGGAGCGTCTGCGACCAGAATTTCCAGCGTAAGGGTGTCCGGCAGAGCGACGGCAATCTCTCCGTCTGGCGGCGTAGCGCACAAGGCGGTGACATATCGTGCAGCAAAATCACGCCACCACCCCATGACGGGGGGTAGGGCGACACCGACGGCCGAAGCCCCCAGATGCAGTAGGCCATTCCCTGAGCCGCGTCCGAAGCTGGCGGTTAGGCGCTCCCTGAGGTCAGCCGCCAAGGGCGGCGCATCCGCATCAGGCACCAGGCGCAGGTGGCCCTGCGGCGTCAGCAGAAGTGAAAGAGGGACCTGGCGAGCATCGGCAAGACCTGACATGGGGCAACATTAAACCAGACACAGCAAATCCTTTGCTGCACCGCCGTCCCGCCAGCGCCGACTTTTGCTGCTGCTGGCTTTGGCGGTTCCGGCTGTGGGTCTTGCGCTAAGATGACGTTCTGACTTCGCCGGAGAAATTCCATGGCACTGCCACAACGCGATCTGGAGCTGCACACCTACGCCAACTACCTCACCTGGCCGGACGAGATGCATTACGAGTTGATCGACGGATTCGCCTATGCCATGGGGCCGGCGCCGGTACGGCGGCATCAGGAGGTGACCGGGGAAATCTTCAGACAAATCGCCGATGCCCTGGAAGGCGTGCCCTGCCGCCCCTACATCGCACCGTTCGACGTGCGCCTGCCACGCGCCAGTGAAGCGGACGACCTGGTCGATACCGTAGTACAACCCGACATCAGCGTGATCTGCGATAAAACCAAGCTGGATGAACGCGGCTGTCGCGGCGCACCGGACTGGGTCATCGAGGTGCTCTCACCGCGCACCGTCAGCTACGACCAGATCGTCAAGCGGGCACTCTACGAGCGGGTCGGCGTGCTCGAATTCTGGCTGGTGCATCCGGTGGATAACGTCGTTACCATCTATCTGCTGCAAAACGGTGCCTACGGCAAGCCGGCGGTACATGAACTGGTCGGCACGACAGCGGCGACGATTCTGCCGCAGGTGGTCATCGACTGGGCGCGGGTGCTGCGGGAGAGTTGATTTGCAACGCCGCGCCGCCAGCTTCTGGAAGAGCGCATCCGCCAGCACTTAGAAAACTAAGCTGCTACAAGGGCTGCGTGTTTCGTACCTCACGCTGGCGGGCTGCTCGCGCCGCAACTCGCCCCGGTAGAGGCGCCAGTCGAAATCAGATTCCATGAGCACGCGGTCGCCACCCTGGCGCCATTCGGTTACACCACTGGCGCGAAAGGCGCCGGCCGCCGAACCGGTGGCCATGTCGCCAGTGAAATTCATTTTGCGTGGCGGGCCATAGGTGGCGAAAATCGCCGCCAGCGTATTGGCATAGTCGGCGTCGGAATGAATGTTGCGGGTGTAGGACACCAGATAGTTGCCGCAGAAGCTGAATTCGCCTAGTAATCGGGGTTGCAGGGGGGAAGAGATGGTCGTGCCGATGAACCACTGACCGGCCGCTCCCGGTTGTGCCACCAGGCCATGAGCGGCGGCCGTGGCAACCAGTTGCCGGGGGCTCATGCCGCTCCAAAAACCATCGACGATAAAAGCCTGAGCGGAGCCCGGCAACAGCGCGCCGAGCAGCAGAGCGGTACCCGCCAATGTACGTGCCACAATGCGATAACGAAGTTTCATGGTCCAACCCTCCTTGCGCTTGATCTACTGGTAGTGATGATACGATGCGCGCCGCGAGATCTCCAGCTTTGCGCCCGCTTTGCTGCCCGCCTCCTCTTCTTATTCCGGAACAAAACCATCATGGGAACCCTGCTTGCCGCCCTGGCGGCCTTCGTCCTGAGCGCACTTTATTTACTCCCCCTGGCAACGGAATGGCTGCCGGCCGGCCTGGCACCCTACCGCGATGTCATCTTCATGGCGCTCGCCCTCTACCTGGTAGTGGATGCGCTGTTGCGCCGCCGCCGTGACACTGGCGCCACGCAATCTGCCCCGCTGCCGGTGCCTGAACCCGCAACACCGCCGCCGCCTTCGCCTCAGGTTGTCGCCGCACGGGAAGAAGCTGCCCAGGCCGGCGGCGCGTTGGTGCTGCTTGCCCAATTGCAGGAGAAAGGCCGCTTCGTCGACTTCCTGATGGAGGACATCACCGCTTTCCCGGACGCGCAGGTGGCGGCCGCCACACGGGTGGTTCATCAGGGCTGTGCAGCGGTGATCCGCGAATATTTCGACATCAGCCCCGTGCATGAAGGCAAGGAAGGCGAGCGCGTCACCGTGGATGCCGCCGACCCCGGCCGCTACCGGCTATCGGGCAAGGTCACCGGCAACGGCCCCTATGCGGGCGTGGTGGTGCATCGCGGCTGGCGTACCGCGAAGCTGGCCCTGCCGCGCTTCACCCGGCCGGTCGATGGCGCCAGCCCCAACATCATTTCGCCGATCGAGATAGACGTACGCTGACAGTCATCTCCCCCGGCGCACCAGGAATTCATCATGAACAAGAAATACAGTCTCGGCATTGACCTTGGCACGTCCAATTCCTGCCTGGCCCTGTGTCCGGTAGGCGATGGCGCAGCGCATGGCATCGATGTCACGCAGATCCTCGCCCCCGGCGTCGTAGGCGAGCGCCATCTGCTGCCTTCCGCTCTATACATCCCCGCGCCGGGGGAATATGCGCCCGGCAGCCTCGACCTGCCCTGGCATGGCTCTAGCGATGCCAATGCAGTCATCGGCAGCTTCGCCCGCGAACGCGGCGCGCTGGTTCCGGACCGGCTGGTGTCCTCCGCCAAGTCCTGGCTGTGCAATCCGCATGTCGATCGCCATGCCCCGATCCTGCCCTGGCAGTCGGATCTGGCCGAAGGCAAAGTCTCGCCCTTCGAGGCGTCGCGCCGCTACCTTGAACACCTGCGCCACGCCGCCGAACATCATCTGGCCGCGCACGAACCGGGCACGACGCTGGACGACTGTCAGGTCGTACTGACGGTACCGGCCTCCTTCGATGAAGTGGCGCGCAGCCTCACCCATGAAGCCGCCGCAGCGGCGGGCCTCGGCAACGTCAGCCTGCTGGAAGAGCCGCAGGCGGCGTTCTACGCCTGGATCGCCCACTCCGAGGCGGCGCCGGCGACGGAGCACTGGACCGCACAGGTGGCGGCCGGCGACCTGATCCTCGTCTGCGACGTCGGCGGCGGTACGGCTGACTTCAGCCTAATCGCCGTAGCGGAGAGCGTAGCGCCGGCGGGCTTGTCGAAACAGCTGGAACTGCATCGCATCGCTGTCGGCGAACACATCCTGCTCGGCGGCGACAACATGGACCTGGCCCTGGCCTATGCGCTACAGGCACGCCTCGAAGAGGCAGGCCATACACTGGACGACTGGCAGTTCCTCGCTCTCATCCATGCCGGCCGCATCGCCAAGGAAAAGCTGCTGAGTGACGACAGCCTGGTCGAAGCGCCGATTGCCGTGCCCTCGCGCGGCTCCAGCCTGTTCGCCAAAACTCTTGCAACGCGCCTGACGCGCGCAGATGTGACGGCGATCCTTCTCGAAGGCTACTTTCCGCTGACCGCTGCGGACGAGCAACCGGCCCCGCGCAAGTCGGCAGGCCTGCAGGAGTACGGCCTCGACTACGCCACCGAACCGGCGCTGAGCAAGCACCTGGCGCGTTTTCTCAAACGCAGCCTGGAGAACGTGCGCTCCGACGCGGCACTTCGCGAATTAATCAACACGGGCAGCGGCCACGGTGCCGATCTGGATGGCGCGACCATCCTGCATCCCACCGCCATCCTGTTCAACGGCGGGGTGTTTGCCGCGCCGATCTTTCGCCGGCGCTTGCTCGATCTGTTGTCGTCCTGGTTCGCCGGCACACCGCTCAAGGAACTGCACGGCGCCGGGCTGGACAGCGCGGTATCGCGTGGTGCCGCCTACTACGGCGCGGTGCAGGCTGCCGGCAAGGGTATCAAGATCCGCGCCGGTACCTCGCGCTCCTTCTACCTGGGGCTGGAAAGCCCGATGCCCGCCGTGCCGGGTTTCGTGCCGCCGGTAAAGGGCATCTGCATCGTGCCGCAGGGCACGGAAGAAGGCACCGAACTGGCATTGCCCGGCAAGGAATTCGGCCTGGTGACGGGCGAGGCGGTGGCGTTCCGTTTCTTCGCCTCGGAAATTCGCGCCGGCGACCGCATCGGCGATGTGGTACCGAATGCCGTCAAGTCACTGGAAGAACTCGCCAGCCTGACCTTGACCCTGCCTCCGCTGGCCGGCGCGAGCGGACAAGTCGTGCCGGTCAGCCTGCACCCCCAGGTGACCGGTGTCGGCACCCTGGAATTGTGGCTGCAACATACCCAGTCGGCACAGCGCTGGAAGCTCGAATTCAATCTGCGGGCGCGGGATTGAGGCACGTTGTAACACTGCGATGAATCCGCCGCGCTTCGCCATCGGCATCGACCTCGGCACCACCAACTGCGTGCTGGCCTGGGCCGACCTGCGGGTGCAGCCACCGCGTTGCGAGGTGCTGGCGGTGCCGCAGGTAGGCGGGTTGGACAGCGTCGCGCGCAGCCCTTTGCTGCCTTCCTTCTGCTACCTCGCCACCGCTGCCGAGGCGTTGGCCCACCAGTTCAACCCCTTCGCCGGCGAGTCTGAAGCGCACGACCCCTTCGTCGTCGGCCTGTTCGCCCGCGAGCAGATGAACAGCCTGCCGGGACGGGTGATCCACTCGGCAAAGTCGTGGCTGGCCCACGCCGGCATTGACCGCGAAGCGAATATCCTCCCCTATGCCTCGGACGAGATTCCGGCGATCGAGCGCCTGTCACCGGTGGCGGCGAGTGCTGCTTACCTGGCCTATCTACGGGAAGCCTGGGACCACAACTTCGCCCGCGACGACGCCGAGAATGCCTTCGCCCGCCAGCGCATCGTTGTCACCGTTCCCTCCTCCTTCGATGAAAGCGCGCAGTCCCTCACCCGCAAGGCGGCCGAACTCGCCGGCTATCCGCGTTCAATGCGACTACTGGAGGAACCCCAGGCGGCCTTCTATGCTTGGCTCGATAGCGGCGGCGGTGGCGGAACTTCGGCGTCTGCGCATTTACTGGCCTTGTTGCCGGCTCTGACGCACACGCCCCAGACCATCCTGGTGTGCGACATCGGCGGCGGTACCAGCGACTTCAGCCTGTTCCGCATTGCGCCGATCAGCGCACCAAACGCATTGCCGCAAATCGAGCGCATCGCCACCAGCGATCACCTACTGCTGGGCGGCGACAACATCGATCTCGCCCTCGCGCATGTTCTGGAACAGCAACTCTTGCCGACGAAAGAGGAACGCCTGTCACGCCGCCAGTGGGGCCATCTGGTGCCCCAGGCGCGCCAGCTCAAGGAACGCATCCTGGTGGGCGAGGTTGCAGATCAAGAACCCTTCCATGTCTCGGTGCCCGGCGCCGGCGCCAGCTTGTTCCAGTCCGCACTCAGCACCACGATCAGCGCCGCTGCCGTGCGTCAATTGGTACTGGATGGCTTCTTCCCGCTCACCAGCGCCGATGCGCAACCTCAAGCGCGTCAAGGCGGCTTGCGCGAACTGGGGCTGCCCTACGCCGCCGACTCGGCCATCAGTCGCCACCTCGCTGGCTTCCTTTCCGGCCAAGCAGTGGATGCGGTGTTGTTCGCCGGCGGCAGCCTGCGCCCCGCCTATCTGCAGGCGCGGCTGCTGGCGTTGATCGAGTCCTGGCAGGGCCGCCGCCCCGCCCTGCTGGCGCTGGCCGACATGAGTTTGGGGATCGCCCAGGGCGCCGCCCGTTTCGGTGCGATCCTCGCCAGTGCCAATGAGCGCGGCCGCATTCGTGGCGGCTATCCGCGCAGCGTGTATCTGGAATTGCATCAGGCGCAGGCCGGCAAAGCGCCCGATCTGGTCTGCGTGCTGCCCCAGGGCAGCGAGGAAGGGCAAAGAATTTCACTGGCGACGCCGGCTTTCAATCTCTTGCTGAACCGCCCGGTGCGTTTCACCGCCTACACCTCGCATAGCCGCGCCGCTGATCGCCCCGGAGATGTCGTGACACTCACAGCCGGCAGCTTTCACCCGCTGCCGCCGTTGCACACCGCGCTGGTGCTGGAGGATGAAACCTTCAATCCGCGCAGGTCGGCGCAACAAGGCATCACCGTGCAGATCGAAGCCGAACTCACCGAACTGGGCGTACTGCAACTCGCCCTGCGCAATGCCGAACGCGGCAAGCGCTGGCAACTCGAATTCAATCTGCGCAAACCGGTGGGCGTGGCCGCAGAGTCGCCTGAAGCCCGTCCCGACAACCTGGGTGTCGCGGCAGAAGTGGCCACGGCAGCGGCGGAACGCATCACGTTGTTCTACGGAAAAAAACAGACGCTCGGGGAAAAGGACAACGTCAAGGCGCTGGCGCGCGACCTGGAGCGCATCCTCGGCCAGGAGCGCGGCCGCTGGAGCCTGCCGCTGCTGCGCGCCCTGTGGTCAGCGCTGCACCCCGGCATCACGCGGCGCGGCCGTTCGCTGGAGCATGAAAATGCCTGGCTCTACCTGGCCGGTTTCGTGCTGCGTCCCGGCTACGGCAGCGAGCTCGACCCCTGGCGCATGATCCAGCTTTGGGAATGCTTCGACCTGGGCCTCGCCCACCGCAAGGAAAAGAGCGCCCAGGCCAACTGGTGGATGATGTGGCGCCGCACCACCGGCGGCCTTGCCGCCGAGCAGCAGGAACAACTCTGGGCAAATGCTCTGCCGCAGACCTGGAAATCGGCCAACGAATTCGTCGAGGGCACGCGCCTGCTGGGCACGCTGGAACGCGTCACACTCGCCGCACGCATCGACCTGACCGAACGGCTGCTCGAGCAAATCCTTAAAGGCAAAACCGCCCCGCAATCCCACGTTTTCTGGACGCTCGGCCGCCTGCTCGGCCGTGTGCCGCTGTACACCGCGTCCGAAACCGTGCTGCCGGCGGCGGTAGTGGAAACTGCCTTTGCGCGGGTCGAAAACCTGGACTGGCGCAAGCTCGGCCTGCAGGCGCTGGTGTCGGTATTCGCCACGGCCTGTCGCATGACCGGGGAGCGCAGCCTCGACATCCAGGAGGCCGTGCGCGGCCGGGTGATCGAGAAACTGCAACGGAGTGGCGCCAGTGCAGAACAACTGCTGAGCGTGAAGGAGTACTGCGAAGTTTCCGCCGCAGACCGCAATCAACTGTTCGGTGAGGAACTTCCCGCCGGCCTCAGCCTGGCGCTTGGCGCGCTACCCGATCCTGCTTGAAAAGTCGGCGCCGGCGGGACGGCAATCTGCTGCAGAAAATCTGTCCTGATTCATGTGTCTTTGATCGGCCGGTGCGGGCAGTCCTTCTTCAGGCAGTCGGCGTAAAGATAGAGCGCATGCTCGACGACCGTGAATCCCCGCTGCTTGGCAACCCTGAGCTGACGACGCTCGATTTCCGGATCGTTGAACTCTTCGACGCGGCCGCATTGCAGGCAGACCAGATGGTCATGGTGCTTGCCCTCGTTGAGCTCGAATACCGCCTTGCCCGACTCGAAATGATGCCGCTCGAGCAAGCCGGCCTGTTCGAACTGGGTAAGGACGCGATAAACAGTCGCCAGGCCGATATCCAGGTTCTCCGCAAGCAGCAGACGGTAAACATCCTCGGCGGAGAGATGGCGGTTCTTCGACTTGCGGAACAAGTCGAGGATGGTCATGCGCGGGACCGTGGCCTTGAGGCCGATGCTTTTGAGTTCGGCGGGATCGGACATGTTGCAGTGGGGGAGTGGACCGGAATGTCAAGGATAGGCAGGCCCGTATGATATAGTTTTCCCAGTCGATTTTGCCTGCCTGCCTTCTACTCATTCCCTCACCATGCGGTATCGCCCCCTGCTTCGCACCCTCCCCCTCCTGTCAAGCCTGCTGTTTGTGGCGGCCTGCTCCAGCACACCGGAGGTAACGTCCTTCATTTCACCCTATCGCATCGATGTGCGTCAGGGAAATTACGTGACCCAGGAAATGATCGCGCGCCTGAAACCGGGCATGAGCCGCGACCAGGTCCGTTTTGCCCTCGGCACCCCGTTGGTGACCGACATCTTCCATGCCGATCGCTGGGACTACGTTTACCGCTTCCAGCCGGGGCGTGGCGAGGTGGAGTTGCGTCGCCTGATAGTCTTCTTCGAGGATGGTAAGCTGGCGCGCGTCGGCGGCGACGTGGTTGCCGAAACGCCGGCGACCGCAGCGGCAGCGCAGGTTCCCACGGCGCGGGTAGTCGAAGTACCTGGCCCACCCCAAAAGGACTGAAGATGCAGAAGATTCGTTGCGCCATCGTCGGCGCCGGCGGTCGCATGGGCCGCATGCACATCGAAGCCGTCTTGCAAGCGCCCGATGCCGAACTGACCGCTGCCCTCGATCTGCCGGGCAGCCCATTCCTGGGCAAGGATGCCGGCGAACTGGTGGGCGCACCCTGCGGCGTCAAGGTCAGTGACGATGTTGATGCCGCACTGGCACAAGCCGATTGCCTGATCGACTTTACCCGCCCCGAAGGCAGCTTGCTCCACCTGGGGATCTGCCGCCGGCATGGGGTCCATGCGGTGATCGGTACGACCGGCTTTTCCGCCGAGCAGAAACAGCAGATCGAGACGATTTCACGCGACATTCCCATCGTGTTTGCGCCGAACATGGCAGTGGGTGTGAATGTGGTGTTCAAACTGCTCGACATGGCCGCACGCATCCTCAACGAGGGTTACGACGTGGAAATCGTTGAAGCGCACCATCGCCACAAGATCGATGCGCCATCGGGTACCGCATTGCGCATGGGTGAGGTGGTGGCAGCCGCACTGGAGCGCAGCCTGGCGGAATGCGCCGTGTACGGTCGCGAGGGCCACACGGGAGAGCGCCCGGCCACGCAGATCGGCTTTGCCACGGTGCGCGGCGGAGATATCGTCGGCGACCATACCGTACTGTTCGCCGGCACCGGCGAACGTGTCGAAATCACCCACAAGGCGGCCAGCCGCATGCCCTATGCACTGGGCGCACTGCGGGCGGCGCGCTTTTTGCGCGGCAAGGACAGCGGTCTTTTCGACATGCAGGACGTGCTCGGACTGCGCTGATCGGCTATACTGGCGCGGTTTGGCCGATGCTTCTGACTTGAGCGTTGGTGCATTGCAATAACCGCCCAGGAGACCGATCTTGCCCGCTTTTCCGCCTGCACTGCTAGCCCTCGCCGACGGTACTGTTTTCCGGGGCAAAGGTATCGGCGCAACCGGTTCCAGCGTGGGTGAGGTAGTTTTCAACACTGCCATGACCGGCTACCAGGAGATCCTCACCGATCCCTCCTACACCCGGCAGATCGTTACCCTCACTTACCCGCATATCGGCAATACCGGCATCAATCGCGAGGATTGCGAAGCCGGACGTATCTACGCCGCCGGTCTGGTGATCCGCGACTTGCCCATGCTGGCCTCGAATTTCCGTTCCGAGCAAACCCTGTCCGACTACCTGTGTGCCGAAAACGTCGTCGGCATCGCCGATATCGATACGCGCAAACTGACCCGTATTCTGCGCGAAACGGGTGCCCAGGCCGGCTGTCTGGTGACGGGCGACAATCTGGAGGCGGATGCAGCGATCGCCCAGGCACGCGCTTTTCCCGGATTGGCTGGCATGGATCTGGCCAAAGTCGTCAGCGTCGACAAGCCGTATGCCTGGACCGAAGGCGAGTGGAAACTCGGCACCGGCTATACGACACCCGCACAAACCCGCTTCCACGTCGTCGCCTATGATTTCGGCGTCAAGCGCAACATCCTGCGCATGCTGGCATCCCGCGGCTGCCGTATCACCGTGGTCCCGGCGCAGACTTCCGCTGCGGAGGTGCTGGCGCTCAAGCCCGATGGTGTGTTCATGTCGAACGGCCCCGGCGACCCAGAACCCTGCGACTACGCCATCAGCGCGATTCGCACACTGCTCGAGACGAAACTGCCGACCTTCGGCATCTGCCTCGGCCACCAACTGATGGGCCTGGCGGCCGGCGCCAAGACCTTGAAGATGAAGTTCGGCCATCACGGCGCCAACCACCCGGTCAAGGATCTCGACTCCGGCCGGGTGATGATCACCAGCCAGAACCACGGGTTCGCGGTTGATCCGGCCACACTGCCGGCCAACGTGAAAGTCACGCACGTCTCGCTGTTCGACGGCAGCCTGCAAGGACTGGCCTGGACGGACCGGCCCGCGCTGTGCTTCCAGGGCCATCCGGAGGCGAGTCCGGGACCGCACGACGTGGCCTATCTCTTCGACCGCTTCATCGGGATGATGGAACATGCCAAAAAGAACTGACATCCACCGCATCCTCATCATCGGCGCCGGCCCGATCATCATCGGCCAGGCCTGCGAGTTCGATTATTCCGGCGCCCAGGCCTGCAAGGCGCTGCGCGAAGAGGGTTTCAAGGTCATCCTGGTCAATTCGAACCCGGCCACGATCATGACCGACCCGAACATGGCGGACGTCACCTACATCGAGCCGATTACCTGGCAGGTGCTGGAAAACATCATCGCCAAGGAGCGCCCCGACGCGCTGCTGCCGACCATGGGCGGCCAGACAGCGCTCAACTGCGCGCTCGACCTCGCCAAGCATGGCGTGCTGGAAAAGTACGGCGTCGAAATGATCGGCGCCTCGCGCGAGGCCATCGACAAGGCCGAGGACCGCGAGAAATTCAAGCAGGCCATGACCCGCATCGGTCTCGGCAGCGCACGTTCCGGCATCGCCCACAGCATGGAAGAGGCGCAGCAGGTGCAGAGCTTGATGGGCTTCCCGACCATCATCCGGCCGTCCTTCACCATGGGCGGCTCGGGCGGCGGCATCGCCTACAACCAGGAAGAATTCGTCGAGATCTGCAAGCGCGGACTCGAAGCTTCGCCGACGCGCGAACTGCTGATCGAGGAATCGCTGCTCGGCTGGAAAGAGTTCGAGATGGAGGTGGTGCGCGATCACCAGGACAACTGCATCATCGTCTGTTCGATCGAGAACTTCGACCCGATGGGCGTGCACACCGGCGATTCGATCACCGTCGCGCCGGCGCAGACGCTCACCGACAAGGAATACCAGATCATGCGCAACGCCAGCATCGCGGTGCTGCGCGAGATCGGCGTCGACACCGGCGGTTCCAACGTGCAGTTCGCCATCAACCCCGACGACGGCCGCATGATCGTCATCGAGATGAATCCGCGCGTGTCGCGTTCTTCGGCGCTAGCCTCGAAAGCCACCGGTTTCCCAATCGCCAAGGTAGCCGCCAAGCTGGCGGTCGGTTATACGCTCGATGAGTTGAAGAACGACATCACCGGCGGCGCGACGCCGGCCTCCTTCGAACCTTCGATCGATTATGTCGTCACCAAGGTGCCGCGCTTCGCCTTCGAAAAATTCCCGCAGGCCAACAGCCGCCTGACGACACAGATGAAATCGGTGGGCGAGGTGATGGCGATCGGCCGCAGTTTCCAGGAATCATTGCAGAAGGCCTTGCGCGGCTTGGAAGTGAGCGTGTATGGGCTCGACGAGGTCGACGCTGACGCCCCGGAAATCGAACACGAGTTGGCCAACCCCGGCGCACAGCGCATCTGGTATGTCGGCCAGGCCTTCCGCAACGGTTATTCGATGCAGGATGTGTTCAACCTGACCAAGATCGATCCCTGGTTCCTCGTGCAGATCGAGGACATCGTCAAGACCGAGGAATGGCTGGTGACGCAGAAGCTCGAAAACCTGGACGCCGAGACCTTTCGTAGCCTGAAACGCAAGGGCTTCTCGGATCGGCGCATCGGTACAAAAGTCGGCGCTGGCGAGACGGCAGTACGCGAGGCCCGCCACGCACTTGGTGTGCGCCCGGTGTTCAAGCGCGTCGATACCTGCGCGGCCGAGTTCGCGACCTCCACCGCCTACATGTACTCGACCTACGAGGAAGAGTGCGAGTCGCGCCCGACCGACCGTAAAAAGATCATGGTGCTCGGCGGCGGCCCGAACCGCATCGGCCAGGGTATCGAGTTCGACTACTGCTGCGTGCATGCCGCGCTGGCGATGCGCGAAGACGGCTTCGAGACCATCATGGTCAACTGCAACCCCGAGACCGTGTCGACCGACTACGATACTTCGGACCGCCTCTACTTCGAGCCGCTGACGCTGGAAGACATCCTCGAAATCGTCCATATCGAAAAACCCGTCGGCGTGATCGTGCAGTTCGGCGGCCAGACGCCATTGAAGCGTGCGCGTGAACTTGAAGCCAACGGCGTGCCGATCATCGGCACCTCGCCGGACATGATCGATGCCGCCGAAGATCGCGAACGTTTCCAGAAACTGCTGCAGGACCTGGGCCTCAAGCAACCGCCCAACCGCACGGCACGCACCGAACCTGACGCCTTGCGCCTTGCCGCAGAAATCGGCTATCCGCTGGTGGTCCGCCCGTCTTACGTACTGGGTGGCCGGGCCATGGAAATCGTCCATGAAGAAAAGGATCTCGAGCGCTATATGCGTGAAGCCGTCAAGGTTTCCAACGACAGTCCGGTACTGCTTGACCGCTTCCTCAACGACGCCACCGAGGTCGATGTCGATGCCCTGTGCGATGGCCAGCAGGTCATCATCGGCGGCATCATGGAGCATATCGAGCAGGCGGGTGTCCATTCCGGCGATTCAGCCTGTTCCCTGCCCCCGTTCTCCCTGTGCGAGGAAGTACAGGACGAACTGCGCCGCCAGACCGAGATGATGGCCAAAGGCCTGAATGTCGTCGGCCTGATGAACGTGCAATTCGCCATCCAGGGCCGCGGTGCCGACAGCGTAGTGTATGTGCTGGAAGTCAATCCGCGTGCTTCGCGCACCGTGCCGTTCGTTTCCAAGGCCACCAGCCTGCCGCTGGCGAAGATCGCCGCACGCTGCATGGCGGGCCGCAGCCTGGCCGATCAGGGCGTGACTCAGGAAGTCATTCCGCCTTACTACTCGGTGAAGGAAGCCGTCTTCCCCTTCGCCAAATTCCCCGGCGTCGACACCCTGCTCGGACCGGAAATGAAATCGACCGGCGAAGTGATGGGCGTCGGCAGAACATTCGGCGAGGCCTTCGTCAAGTCGCAGATTGCTGCCAGCACCAAGCTGCCCGCCGCCGGCCGTGCGCTGATTACCGTCAGGTCGGCCGACAAGGCCAAGGCGATCGAAGTCGCGCGCCTGCTGCACGAACTCGGCTTCACCATCCTGGCAACGCGCGGCACGGGATCGACGATTCAAGAGGCCGGTATTCCAGTGGTACTGGTCAATAAGGTCAATGAAGGTCGTCCGCACATCGTCGACATGATCAAGAACAACGAGATCGTGCTGATCGTCAATACCGTCGACGAAAAGCGTGCCGCCATCGTGGATTCACGGTCGATCCGCACCTCGGCCCTAGCCCAGAAGATAACGCTGTTTACGACGATCGAAGGTGCGCGTGCCGCCTGTATCGGCATGCGTCACTCGGGTCTCGAAACCTATTCGATCCAACAACTGCACGCCGAGCTATCCACATGAGCAAAGTACCCATCACACTGCACGGTGCCGAACTGCTCAGGGCCGAGTTGCATCGCCTGAAGACGGTCGAACGCCCGTCAGTGATTGCCGCCATCGCCGAGGCGCGCTCCCATGGCGACCTCTCCGAAAATGCCGAATACGATGCCGCCAAGGAACGTCAGGGCTTCGTAGAAGGCCGCATTCAGGAGGTTGAGGGCAAACTGGGTAACGCCCAGATCATCGATCCGCGCGCGCTCGATGCCGATGGCCGCGTCGTCTTCGGCTCCACTGTCGAACTGGAAGATGTCGACGGCGAGCAAACCGTGACCTATCAAATCGTCGGCGATGACGAGGCCGATCTCAAGCAGGGCAAGATTTCGCTGAACTCACCCGTCGCGCGCGCCTTGATCAGCAAGTTCTCCGGCGATGTCGTCGAGGTACAGACGCCGGGCGGACGCCGCGAATACGAAATCCTCGACGTTCGCTACGAATAAAACCCCGGCACGGAATGGAAAAACGGCCTGGTGATCGCCAACCAGGCCGTTTTTTATTTATTTGGCGACGAGACGCCGACTTGCGCCCAATGGACTCGGCCACCGACTCGAGAGCAACATTGTCGGGAGAAGCAATAGTGACTCGAGAGCCAAGGGCTGAGCAACAGGCAATGAGAGGTTATCGAAGACTTATATGGACTTTATCGCAGAGCCCAAATGCCTTCACAGTGCCTACATGAAGCAAGAAATTTAATGGGATACAAGCATTTCGCTTGTATCCCATTAAATTTCTTGGCGGAGTTCAGAGGATCCAAACACCATGGCGGAGCAATCAGCCTATGCCTTAGCTGTCAGAACCACCGAATTTCCACCACTTAAGAGTGGTTGATTATCTGAGTCAACAACTCAATGTACTGGCCGTGTAGTTGTCGCTCGTTCGGTCGTGCCCATAAATCGCTGCATACACCTGAACGGTGGAGGTCAAAGATGGTCCCGCGCGCATGATGAGTTTCGCTTTTGATAACAGCTTTGCCCGTGAACTGCCCGGTTTCTATGTGAAATGGGAACCGGATCGTGTGCCTAGCCCGCATTTGCGGTACTTGAATCATGCTCTGGCAGAGGAACTCCGCCTGGATACAAGGCGGCAGGATGCGGCTACGCTTGCAGACATGCTTTCCGGCAACCGCTTGCCGGAGGGAGCAGAACCCATTGCACAAGCGTATGCCGGCCATCAGTTTGGCCGGTTTTCACCGCAACTCGGAGATGGCCGGGCGCTGCTCATTGGCGAGATTATGGATTGTCACGATAAGCGCCGTGATATCGCATTCAAAGGTTCCGGGCCAACCCCCTTTGCTCGCAACGGAGATGGCAAGGCTGCCCTCGGTCCCATGTTGCGGGAGGTGCTGATCAGCGAAGCGATGCACGCATTGGGCATTCCAACGACGCGGGCATTGGCGGTCGTTGATACGGGTGAAACCGTTCGTCGCGAGAAGCTTTTGCCCGGCGCAACACTCACCCGAGTCGCCGCCAGCCATATTCGTGTCGGAACCTTTGAGTACTATGCGGCCCGCGGCGACCACGAACGTGTGCAACGACTGGCTGACTACACCATTGCACGACACGACCCCGAATTGATCGGCCAGAAAGGGCGCTATCTGGACTTTTTAGGTGCAGTGATCAATCGTCAAGCCGCCTTGGTGGCGCAGTGGATGGGAGTGGGGTTTATCCACGGCGTCATGAACACCGACAATATGAGCATTTCCGGGGAGACCATCGACTATGGCCCCTGCGCATTCATGGAAGTCTATGATCCCAAAGCGGTGTTCAGTTCAATTGATAGGCACGGTCGATATGCCTATCAAAATCAGCCGAGTATTGTGCAATGGAACTTGGCGCGACTGGCGGAGTCCTTACTGCACTTGCTGGCAGATAATGAGGAGGATGCCGTTGCCCTGGCTTCCGAAGCCATCGCAAGCTTTGATGGCCGCTATCAGCGCTATTGGCTCGATGTGATGCGCGCGAAACTGGGGTTCGATAATCGAGTACCCAATGGGGATGATGAAGATCTGGCCCTGATAGAAGAATGGCTTGCTCTGCTCCAGAGCAATAGAGTCGATTTCACACTGGCATGGCGGCATCTGGCGGATGCGGCAGAGGGGAATCCGCTGCCGATACGGGATCTCTTCGCGGATCACTTCGCGTTGGATGTCTGGTTAAAGAAGTGGCTGGCTCGGTGTGCCACGGAAGAAGGCCGCACCCATTCAGATGAGTCACGTATTGCCGCATCGACACGCGCAAATACAATGCGTAGATCCAATCCCTGGCTCATACCGCGTAACCACTGCGTCGAGGATGCGTTGTCTGCCGCATCGGATGAAAATGACTTTGGACCGTTTGAGCAACTGCTGAACGCGCTCAAGAGCCCTCACAAAGCGCATGCCGAGTTCGTCCAATTTTCGAAACCCGCCCCGGCATCATTTACGGCGAGTTACTGCACATTCTGCGGAACATGATGTCCAGACAGCGTGATTGCACATGACCACGACAGAAACACCGCACGCGCTTGACGTGACCCGACTCCGCGATGACTGGAGCATACGATGCGTGGTCGACAGCAACGACGCGTCTTGGATGCGCTCCTCTTCACCGCAAGTACAGCGACTACTGCTGGAGCTTTTAGAGGGCGCAGAGGCTCCGGCCACGTCCATCGTTAGATACGAGCCGGGAGCATGCTTCAGCGCACCTCCCCTTGCCCTGGGAGAAGAAATACTGGTGCTGGATGGCATCCTCAGTGACGAGACAGGCGACTATGGAGCCGGTGTTTACATCAAGAATCCGCCCGGTTCCAGCCACGTAACATTTTCAGAGCAAGGCTGCACGATCTTCGTCAAGCGGCGCGACCAGGATCCGATGGACAGGGAACGGGTGGTCGTCGACACCCGCACCGCCGACTGGCGGCCCGGCCTGGTCGATGGGCTGGAGGTCTTGCCTTTGCATAGTTTCGGCGCCCAGCACACGGCATTGGTGCGCTGGGCGCCACAGACTTACTTCAACCCGCACCGTCACTACGGCGGCGAGGAGATTCTTGTGCTGGAGGGAATGTTCTCGGACGAGCACGGCGACTATCCGGCCGGCACCTGGCTGCGCAGCCCCCACTTAAGCCAGCACCAACCCTTCAGCCAATCCGGCTGCCTGATTCTGGTCAAGGTCGGACATTTGCTCACGGCCTGATCCACTTTATCTTTATTGCCATCAATGAAAAACGCTCTCTTTAACCTGTTAGCTGCCTTGGGCCTTGGTTCGCTGGGCGCGAACGCACACGCCATCGAGGAACCCGCGTA
>JAABQX010000036.1 GCA_011391215.1 Rhodocyclaceae bacterium | reverse complement strand
AGCGGCGCCTGGCGCAGCGGGACTGCATCGCCCAGGCGTTCGATGAAATCATGCAGCGTCTGATTGAACTGGTCAGCCTCATCCCAAAACAACGCATGCCCCGCATGTTCGAATATGTGCGCCGTCGCCTGCGGGTGCCTGCGCGTCAACTCGTTCGCCTGATCGCTCCACCTGGGGGTAATCAGATAGAGAATGGGCAGCGCAATCGCGTCGATGGTTTCTTTCCAGTAAGTGCGCGGCCTGGGATAGGAGAGCAGGCGGATGCTGTCCTCCACATCCGTCTTCAGCGCACTGGCCAATACCCTGTCCTGCACCTGGGTGCCCGGATCTTGCTGGAAGATGGCGGCGACGAACTTGCGCAGCGTTTCTTCACGGTTGGTGCGCAACTCCTCGAAAAAGGGATTTTCTCCCGTGCGCGCGGGTACCTCCGGCCCTTCGCCAATCGAGCTATCCACTAGGACGAGACCGCGCAACCTGCTCTCGCCGTACTCCCTGACATAAGCCAATGCTTCGAACACCGCGAGTGACCAGCCGACCAGAATAAAGGAGCGGTCCGGAAATCGATCGAGGAGCTCCTTGATGTCTTGCACGCGCCGTTCCAGCGTGTAGCCGAAGTCTGGCGCCGCCGAGGCGCCCTGCCCGCGCGGATCGAATGCCACCACCGGATATTTCCCGGAAAAATAGGCCAGTTGCTTTTCCCAGAGGGAGGCCGGCATCGTCCAGCCGGGAATGAACACAAGAATCGGTGCTGACGCATCGCCCGACAAATGCTCGGCATAGCAGAGCCGAACCGCGTCGCTGGTGTCAAAACAGACGGTATTCAATGGACCCTGGTCTCCTGCGTTCGCCTGCAGCGCGGCAAACCCGAAAAACACGCTTGCGACGATCCTGATGATCGCTGCCCATGACATGAAGCCCGCGCGCGCCTACTTGCGCGTCCCCACCTGTATGGCGGAGCCCGCTTCTTTTTCGTAACCCAACCTGAAATCGAGGGGGTGGACGTCCTTGGCCCGTTCCTTGTACGCCTTGACCAGAGACGGATTGGTGGCCTCCTTGAAGAGCCGATACGCACCGACATACACGCCGTAGAGCTGCACGTTGAAGTGATTGGCCATGGCGTCGTATTCGAGCCCGGTTTCATCCTGAACCACCAGCGGGCTGTGCGTGAGAATGGCCTCGCGGAGGATCGAAAACCCCGGTTTCTGCGGCAAATGCGAGGCTGCCTTCAGCAAGACCGGGCCCTGGGTGAAGGATTCGATCAATGCCCTGGCCTCCGCATGCCTGGCGAGGCCGCGATCGGACAAATCCTGCTGCAGGTAATCCACGACGATATCGCGGCCATCCCTGCGCAATTCGAGGCGCACCGAACCCCACCGGGCGTCCTTCGTGTCGAGGGGACGAATCGACAGATCGGCCGGATCGAGGCAGGTGGGGCGTACGGAGCGCACTTCATAGCCGAGGCGTACCGCAAATGCCATGAGGATCATGCTCGGGTTGAGATGATATTTGCGTCCGCCGCCCTTGTTCAGATCCTGGGTCAGGAAAAATCCCAGGCGCCCGAAGCGGGTCCACGATTCGCCCAGTGCTTGAACCACCTGGGTCTGCTCCGGTTCATTCAGGGCAAACGGGTCGAAGTACTTGTTGGCATACTGATCCGAGACCATGACGAAATGCGTCGCTGCAGGATAAACCGCGAGCAGGCTCGGCAGATCGGGGCCGGAGAATGGGTAAAAGACAGTTTGTCCGGCATTCCGGGGTACCGCCCGGGATGCCCATCCATAAAGAGGCAGGCCTAAATTCTGCATGAAGGCTTGCCACCCGGCATGCGCGGCGGCGGCATATTGGCTATACACCGGATCGAAAGGTTCGCTGCGCATGCCGATGCCGGCCAGCAGGCGGGCGACCCGGGGAGCTTCGCTGTCTGGCGGGTTGCCGGATGCCACGGCAGGGGTGACAGTCTGCGGGCAGGTGACAATCGCCTGCGCCGGCAAGGCGAGCAAACCCAGGCAAGCAAGCAGGGCAATACGGATATTTTTGGATTTCATGAGGCGCAAGAATTGCAGGAAAAAACTAGCGGACACGCACCAGGCCCTTGGCTTCGAGCACCATCAGGCTGAGCGAAATGGCGAACAGGCCGAAGACAAACGAGACGGCATCCCGATTGCCCATCAGGGAGATCAGGATGATGACCGACGAAAAGCCGATGAACAGCGGCGCGGCCACATAGCGGATGAAGGGGTGGTACGCGGCGTCGGCTGGATTCCATTTGCGCCGGTAGATGCCCAGAACCGTCAATACGGGCGCGATGCCCAGAAATACCCCCATCAGGCTCATCACCTGCTCGAAGGAGCCGGTCAGCACCAGCATGATCGAGACCCCGGCCTGAATCCATAGCAATCTGGCCGGTACGGGGGGAGCAATCGGCATCATCTTTTCATCACGCGACAGCAGAATCCGGTGCAGCACACGTGGTCCGGCGAACGAGGAAACGCCGATCGATGACAACAGCACGATTGAAATCAACAAGGCAAACATCCGCGAAGTCTCGGCGCCGAACAATTGCTCCACCAGGCGGGCTACCACGGCCTCCACTCCGGAGATTTCGCTACTCGGGAGGTTGCCCAGGATGGCCACGTTCAGCAACAAATACAGCACGATGACAATGCCGGACCCGGCGAGCATGGCCAGGGGTACCGTGCGTTCCGGCTGGCGGAATTCGCTCGCGGAGTAGATAGCGGCATTCCAGCCGCTGTAGGTGAATACCGAAAACAGCAGGCACAGCGTCCAGCCGTCCAGAGAGGCGCCCTGCCAGGATGCCGTGGCGAGCGGGCTGACGTGCCAGTCGATATGCAGGAAACCATAGGTGGCGACGCCCAGCAGCAGCATGAATTTCAGGAACGCGAGCAGCGTCTGGATGCGCATGCTGTGGTTTTTGATTTGCGCATGAACCAGGGTCATCAGGACGATGGCGGCGATGGCGAGGAGCTTGCCGATGCCGATGCCCCCCACCTGGAAGTCGGCGATTCCCGCCCCGGTCATGAAATATGCTGCCAGCGCCATGCCGGCGGCCGCATTCGAGGCGGCAAAACCCACCAGAAACGACAATATCGCGGTGAGGTAGCCCCAGGAAGGAAAGTAAAAGGCGGCGATCAGGGTGGCTTCGCCGCCTGACACGGGGTTTCTGCGGATGATGGCGCTGTAGCAGACGACCCCGGTCATGGCCAGCAAGGCCCCCATGACCCACACCGCAAGAATCTCCAGAGCACCCCCGAGCCGGGCCGCCATCAGGCCGGTCGTCGTCAGGATGCCGGTACCCAGCATGCTGGCCACCACGATAAATATGGCGTGAATCAAGCCCATTGGCGACTCAACCTCTTAATAAGCAACACAAATCGATCGCCATAACGCAGAGCTTTTCCGTGAATGGGCCTTCTAAAGCCGGAACCCCCCGCGACTCGCCACGGAGAAATCCATTTCCGACCGGGGATTTTATCCACTAAACTTGCATGCCATTGACAAATAGCCAGAAAAAAGTCGGCGCTGGCGGGACGGCGCCGCAACAAGGGGGAACCATGAAAAATTACCAGCTCATCTGGCTGTTGCTCGGCCTCTTTCCTGCGCTGTCGGTGCATGCCGCTAGCGACGAGGTTGAGAAACTGCTGCCCTTGAGCCTGGAAGAATTGCTGGAGATCCAGGCCACCATTTCCACCAACACGCTTCAGAAGCTTTCCAAGGCGCCGTCCGTGGTCTCGGTCATCACGGCGGAGGACATCAAGGCCACCGGCACCACCAATCTGACGGAAATCCTGCAAAGCCTGCCGGGCGTTTACATCCGGCACAACCTGTTCGGCTTCCGGCCGCAGGTGACGATGCGTGGCGCCAACTCGACCAACACGCTGTTGTTGATCAACGGCGCGTCCTTCAAGGACCTGGCCTGGTCCACCGGGATTTTCTGGAAGGGCCTGCCGGCGAACATGATCGAGCGGGTGGAGGTGATTCGCGGCCCTGGTTCCGCCCTGTTCGGCTCGGATGCCGCCGCCGGCGTGATCAATGTCATCACCAAGACGGCGGGCAAGATCACGCAGTCCGAAGCAGGGGTGCGGGCCGGCAGTTTCGATAGTCAGGAAGCCTGGGTGCAACATGGCGCGCAGTGGAACGGTTTTGATATCGCCCTGACCGCCGACGTTTCGCATACCGACGGCCATCGGCCGTTTTATGGTGCCGATGCGCAAAGTGCGCGCGGTGATGTTTCCTATGCGCCGGGTCATGCCGACACCGGCTGGGACAACCAGGACATCCGCTTCTCCATGGGCCAGGGCAGCTGGCGCCTGCTGGCCGACTACACGCGCCACAGCAACCTGGACACCGGGCTGACCGGTGCCGGCGTGCTCGATCCGCAGACCAGCGCGAGCGATAACCAAACCAGCCTGGCGCTGCTCTACAACAACGCAAACTTCGCCAAGGATTGGGGGCTGAATGCCGAAGTGCGCTACCGCGACCTCGAGTACAGCTCCGGCGACGGGTTCCAGGAGCGTCCTCCGGGCTACCGGTCGACCGTTACCAACCCGGCGACAACCTATCCTGCCGGCCAGTTGAATCAACAGCGCTCGGCCGAGCGCCGCATGAATTTCGAGGTCAGCGGCCTGTATTCCGGGCTGAAGGATCATGCCATTCGCCTCGGCGGCGGCCATGTCTGGCAAGACCTCTACGATGTTGACCACCGCGTCAACTACGGCAAGATTTCGGACACGCTCACGCTGCCGCCCGGCAGCCCGCTGGTCGATATTTCGAACAGCGCCTACGCCTTCGCCCCGGAAAAGACGCGCCGCAACCACTACCTGTTCCTGCAGGATGTCTGGAGTTTTGCGAATGATTGGGAACTGACCGCCGGGGCGCGCTATGACAATTACTCCGACTTCGGCAGCACGGTGAACCCGCGCCTGGCGCTGGTCTGGCAGACGACGGACCGGCTGACCACCAAGCTGATGTATGGCGAGGCGTTCCGGGCGCCCACCTACCTGGAGTTGTATTCCAACACGTCGGCCACCATGCCCAATCCCGACTTAATGCCGGAGCAGTCCAAGACCTGGGACCTTGCGTTTTGTTATCTGGCCGCCCAAAACTTGAAACTCGGACTCAATTTATTCCATTTTTCACTGTCGGACATCATTGGACTGGCTCACATTAGCCCGACGACTTTGCAATACCAGAACGGCGGCAACCACGTCATTCGCGGTACCGAAATGGAAGCTCAATGGCAGGCCACACCGACACTGCGGATTGCCGGTAACCTCACACATCGCTGGCAGGACTACTCGACGCTCACTTCCTACGGCATACCGGACGAAGAAGCCTACCTGCGCGCCGACTGGGCATTCATGCCGAAGTGGCAATGGAACCTGCAGGCTAACTGGACGGGCAAGCGCGAGCAGCAACCTGTGCCGCCGTATCCTGTGCCTGATACCCGCAGCCCACTGGGGTCGCATACGCTGGCGGATACCACGCTGCGCTACCAGCATGACAAGCAATGGGAGTTTGCCGCATCCATCCGCAACCTGTTCGATGTGGATGCAAAGGAATACACCAGCTCGAAATCTCTGCGGAATTACCTGCCGCTGCCCGGGCTCAGTTACTTCGCGGAACTCCGCTACACGTTCTGAGCAAAGTGCGCCCGGTGAAACTCAACTTGCGCAAGCGTTGGCGAAACTGGCTGCAGGCGATGCTGGCCGGATTCCTGCTGGGCTACGCTGTCGTTGTTGCGGCCGAATTGGCCCCGGTAACGGCCCCGGAACCTGCCGTGCGTGCCGCCCTGCTGTTCAACTTCCTAAAATTCACCGAATGGCCGGCAGAGGCGACTGACGCTACGCACCTGCATGTGTGCATTGCCTCCAGCGATCCGGAACTGATTGTTGCGATGGAGACGATCAACGCGCGCCAGGTACAAGGCAAAGCTGTGCTAACAACGGTTTTTAGGCAGCAAGCCGATTGCGACGTGATTTATGTCGATTCACGTCAGCGCTGGAACAGCATTAGAGACAAACCGGGACAAGCGCATGCCCTGACCATCGGCGGCTATACGGGCTTTGCCACCGACGGCGGCATGATCGAGATCGTCCTGCAGCAAGGCGGCTCACGTTTCGATATCAACCTGGGTGAAGCGAAACGCGCCGGGCTGCGTTTCTATCCGCAGCTGCTGAAGCTGGCACGCCGCATCGTGGAATAGCCCGGCATGCCCCAACTTCCCGGCAATTCTCGCTACGGCTCAATCCGCTCCAAACTGTTTTTACTGGTTCTGCTGGTCAGCGCCATCGCCTTGACCATTTCGATGGTCGGCGGAGCGCTGCTCGAATGGAACAAGCAGCAGGAACAAGTCAGGCAATCGCTGGTAACCACGGCACGCGCCGCCGGCATCGCTGCCAGCGCTGCCCTGGCCTTCCACGACCGCAAGGCAGCCGGCGATGCGCTGCGCATTCTGCAAGCACAGACAATGATCGAAGCCGCCGCACTTTACCCGCTCGAAGGGTACCGCCTGGCGACCTATGGCGACAGCGGCGGGCTTCCGGACAATGTCAGCAAGCTGAGCGAACATCTGCCGGACTTCACTCCCTGGTCAGCCGCGACCACGCTGTTCCAGCCCGTCGTGCTCGACGGTTCGGCCATCGGCCACCTCTACCTGCGGGCCAGCCTGCTGGATTACCGCAGAACTTACCTGCTGCACGCCGCCCTGATGATCGGCGCCAATCTGCTGGGACTTCTGCTGGCCGCCGGACTCGCCATGCGCTTCATCGACCGGATTGTCAAACCGGTCAGGGAGCTTGCCGGCACATCCCGCCAAGTGCGCGCCAGCGGAAACTTCTCGCTGCGTGCCGTACCGTCCGAGGCGAACCTTGGCCGCGATGAGATCAGCGAACTGGTCGACAGCTTCAATGCGATGCTGGCCGAAATCGAACGGCGTGAGCGCGACCTGACCAGCTACCATAAGCTCCTGGAAAGCCGGGTGCTGGAGCGGACGGCATCCTTGCACACCGCCAACCGGGAGTTGCAGCTGGCCAAAGAGGCCGCCGAGGCGGCAACATTGGCCAAGTCGCGCTTCCTGGCCGCCGCCAGCCACGATTTGCGACAACCGATCCAGGCCATCAATTTGTTCAAGGAAGCCCTGGACAAGACGGGGCTGAACGGAGAACAAACACGCATCAGCCATTTCCTGTCACGCGCGATCCTCAACCTCGGGGAGCTTCTCGATGCCCTGCTCGACATCTCGAAACTGGACACCGGCGCCGTCGCGCCACAGCCGGGAGTGCTGGGTGTCCACAAACTGTTCAGCGACATTGATGCCGAGTTTTCCCTCCTGGCCGCTGCAAAATCACTGCGCTTCAAGTTTTCTTTCCCGCCCGGCGCAACGGCCCTGTTCACCGACGGCGCATTGCTGCAAGGCCTGCTGAGAAACCTGATCGGCAATGCCATCAAATACACCGAGCGGGGGGGTGTCCTGGTGGCCTTGCGCCGGCGTGGCGATCAGGCGCTCATTCAGGTCTGGGATACCGGTATCGGCATCGCCCCGGAACACCGGGCAATGATCTTTGACGAGTATTTCCAGGCGGGCAATCCGGAACGGGACAAGGCCAAGGGGCTGGGACTCGGCCTGGCCATCGCCAGACGGCTGGCAACATTGCTGAATACGGAGATTGTTTGCCATTCCCGCCCGGGCAAAGGCAGCGTTTTCGAGTTCCGCTTGCCGCTCGCACCAAACGGGCAGTAAGCGGCCAATATTGCCGTACCCCATGCGGGGCATTTCATCCCGCCAAGACCGACTTTTACAGTACTGTTGACTTCATGGAAGCCTTCCTCATCTCGACGGGTATCGTCGCCCTGGCCGAAATCGGCGACAAGACGCAGCTCCTTGCCTTCATCCTTGCCGCCAAATTTCGCAAGCCGCTGCCGATCATCGCCGGCATCCTGGTTGCCACCGTGGCCAACCATGCCTTTGCCGGCGCGCTCGGTGCGTGGATCACGACACAAGTCGGGCCGGCAACCATGCGTTGGGTGCTCGGCGTGTCCTTCATCGGCATGGCGCTGTGGACGCTGATTCCCGACAAGTTGGATGAGGAAGAGGCAAAGCTGGCACGCTTCGGCGTATTCGGCACCACGCTGGTGGCCTTCTTCCTGGCCGAAATGGGCGATAAAACCCAGGTGGCGACGGTGGCCTTGGCGGCCCAGTATCAAGCTATCGTTAGCGTGGTCGCCGGCACGACGCTGGGCATGATGATCGCCAACGTCCCGGCGGTGCTGCTCGGCGACCGCATCGCGCAACGCATGCCGGTGCGGCTGGTGCATGCCGTCGCCGCCGCCATCTTTGCCGTGCTGGGGATCGCCACTCTGCTCGGCGCCGGGGAACGCTTCGGGCTCTGATTCCCGCCGTCCCGCCAGCGCCGACTTTTTCTTTACCCTGCCGAACTGCGGATCAGGTGATCGAAGGCGCTGAGTGAGGCCTTCGCGCCTTCGCCCATGGCGATGATGATCTGCTTGTAGGGCACCGTCGTCGCATCGCCGGCCGCATAAATGCCCGGCACGGAAGTCTGGCAGCGCGGGTCGATTTCGATCTCGCCATACTTGGTGAGATTGAGCGTGCCCTTGAGGAAGTCGGTGTTGGGCAGCAGACCGATCTGCACAAAGATACCTTCGAGTTCAACATGATGGCTCTCGTTGGTGAGGCGATTCGTGTAGGTCAGGCCATTCACCTTGTTGCCGTCGCCGGTCACTTCGGTCGAGAGTGCGCTCATGATGATGGTGACGTTCGGCAGGCTCTTGAGTTTGTCCTGCAAGACCGCGTCGGCGCGCAGTTTGCTGTCGAACTCGACGAGCGTGACATGCGCGACGATGCCGGCCAAGTCAATCGCTGCCTCGACGCCCGAATTGCCGCCGCCGATCACTGCGACGCGCTTGCCCTTGAACAGCGGGCCGTCGCAGTGCGGGCAGTAGGCCACGCCCTTGCCACGATAGTGGTTCTCGCCCGGCACGTTCATTTCGCGCCAGCGCGCGCCGGTGGCGAGAATAATGGTCTTGGCCTTGAGCGAACCGCCGCCGGCCATTTTGACTTCGTGCAGGTGCTCGCCTGGAACTAGCGCTTCGACGCGCTGCATGTTCATGATATCGACACCGTATTCCTTGACGTGCTCTTCCAGAGCGTGGGCGAGTTGCGGGCCTTCGGTATGCTGCACCGAGATGAAATTTTCGATCGCCAGCGTATCGAGCACCTGGCCACCGAAACGCTCGGCCACCACACCGGTGCGGATGCCCTTGCGCGCTGCATAGATCGCCGCTGCCGCTCCGGCCGGACCACCGCCGACAACGAGCACATCGTAGGCCTCCTTGGCGTCGAGCTTGGCCGCCATGCCGGTGCTGGCGCCGGTGTCGAGCTTGGCGAGAATTTCTTCCAGGCTGGTGCGGCCCTGGCCGAAATGTTCGCCGTTGAGGAACACCATCGGCACGGCCAGCACGTTCTTGGCCTCGACTTCGGCGCGGAACAGCGAGCCGTCAATCATCGTATTGGTGATGTTTGGGTTGACCACCGCCATCAGGTTGAGAGCCTGGATCACATCCGGGCAATTGTGGCAGTCGAGCGAGACATAGGTTTCGAAGGCGAATTTTCCCGAAAGACCTTTGATGCGCGCGATGATTTCGGCGTCCACCTTGGGCGGATAGCCGCCGCTTTGCAGCAGCGCGAGGATCAGCGAGGTGAACTCATGTCCCATCGGGATGCCGGCGAAGCAAATTCGCGCCGGTTCACCAGCAGCAGCCACTGAAAAGGAGGGATGACGCGCATCGCTGCCGTCATAGCGTACGGCGATCTTGTCCGACAAGCCGGCGAGGTCTTCGAGCAGGGCGCGCATTTCCTGCGCGCTCTTGCCATCGTCCAACGTGGCCACCAATTCGATCGGCGACACGAGTTTCTCGAGATAGGCTTTCACCTGGGCTTTTGTATTGTCGTCAAGCATCGCTAGCTCCTTATCAATCAATTATATCTATCGTTCAGGGTCAAGAAAGGGCACCCTCGCGGGCGCCCCGGTTGGGGTTGGAGGTGCTTGTTATTAGATTTTGCCGACTAGGTCGAGTGAAGGCTTCAGCGTGGCATCGCCTTCCTTCCACTTGGCGGGGCAGACTTCGCCCGGGTGCGCTTCGATGTACTGGGCAGCCTTGACCTTGCGCAGCAGTTCGGCGGCGTCGCGGCCGATGCCCAGGTCGTGAATTTCGCAAACCTTGATCTCGCCCTTAGGATTGACGACGAAGGTGCCGCGCAGCGCCAGGCCTTCTTCTTCGATCATCACGTCGAAATTGCGGGTGATCGCGCCGGTCGGGTCGCCGATCATTGGGTACTTGATCTTCTTGATGGTGTCGGAAGCATCCCACCAGGCCTTGTGCGTGAAGTGGGTGTCGGTCGACACGCCGTAGCACTCGACGCCGATCTTTTGGAACTCGGGATACACATCGGCCAGGTCGCCCAATTCGGTCGGGCAGACAAAGGTGAAGTCGGCCGGGTAGAAGAAGAAGACGGACCACTTGCCTTTGGTAGCGGCATCGGTAAGTTCGATGAACTTGCCGTTGTGGTAAGCCTGGGCCTTGAAGGGCTTGATTGCGGTGTTGATAAGGGACATGGAATTTCTCCTTGCAGGGTTGAGAGGGGTAAAACTTTGCAGTCATCAGCAACTGCATGGGAAGGATTCTATGTGCGGATGCAGCATACTTCTAATTGATTGTTACGATCACGTTAATAGTCAGTCACTATTCTTCATCGCAAATTTTCGGTTCGTTGAATAGTTTCGAGCTATCAACGCCTTTAGCAAAAACAATTTCCCTTGCGAGTCCAAGGCTTCTAATATCAGTACGTCAGCTCGCGCACGCGCGAGCTGGGGAATCAACAACCACCTAGAGGAGATCGACCATGCAACTCAAAGGAAGTAAGACCGAGAAGCACCTGAAGGATGCCTTCGCCGGCGAATCGCAAGCCAACCGCCGCTATCTGTATTTCGCAAACAAGGCCGACGTTGAAGGCTTCGCCGATGTCGCCGCGCTGTTCCGCTCCACTGCGGAAGGCGAAACCGGCCACGCCCACGGCCACCTCGAGTACCTCGAGAAATGCGGCGACCCCGCCACCGGCCTGCCCTTCGGCGCCACTTCCGACAACCTCAAGTCCGCTGTTGCCGGTGAAACCCACGAATACACCGACATGTATCCCGGCATGGCCAAGGATGCACGCGGCGAAGGCTTCGACGAAATCGCCGACTGGTTCGAGACGCTGGCCAAAGCCGAGCGCTCGCACGCCAACCGCTATCAAAAAGCCCTGAACGAACTGGGCTGAACGTGTAACACCAGCCGCCGGTTCTCCGGCGGCAGTTTTTTTCGCGAAAAATAAGGGAGAACAAGATGGCACGCGAAGGCAACCTCGACGCACCCACCCGTCACGCGCTCGATTGGAAAAACCCGTTGTTCTATGATGAGGAAGACCTCAACAAGGAACTGGAACGCGTTTTCGACATCTGCCACGGTTGTCGCCGGTGCATCAGCTTGTGCCAGTCTTTCCCGACCCTGTTCGATCTGGTCGATGAATCGGCATCGATGGAAGTCGACGGCGTCAAAAAAGAAGATTTCTGGAAGGTTGTCGAACATTGCTACCTGTGCGACCTCTGCTACATGACCAAGTGTCCCTACGTGCCGCCGCACGAATGGAACCTCGATTTCCCCCATCTGATGTTGCGCGCCAAGGCGGTGCATTTCCAGAAGGGCGAAACCAAACTGCGTGACAAGGTGCTGACCAGTACCGACCTGGTCGGCAGCTTCTGCGGCATCCCGGTCATCGCGCCCACCGTGAATGCGGTGAACAAGATCGGCGCCGTGCGCAAATTGCTTGACAGTGTGGTCGGCATCCACAGTGACGCCTGGCTGCCGGAATTTGACAGCAAATCCCTGCGCAGCCGTCTGCGCGAGTTGTCGGCCGATACGCCGGGTGAAGCCGCCGGTCGGACTACCGGCAAGGTGGCGCTGTTTGCCACCTGCTACATGAACCGCAACGAACCCGGCCCGGGCGAAGACCTGGTCGCCGTGTTCGAGCACAACGGCATTCCCGTCACCATCGCACCCAAGGAAAGTTGCTGTGGCATGCCCAAGCTGGAATTGGGCGACCTGCAGTCGGTGCGCTTTGCCAAGGAAGCGAACATTCCCGTGCTGGCCAGGCTGGTCGATGCCGGCTGGGATCTCACCGCGCTGGTGCCCTCCTGTGTGCTGATGTTCAAGCAGGAACTACCGCTGATGTTCCCCGACGACCCGGACGTGATCAAGGTGAAAAATGCCTTCTACGACCCGTTTGAATACCTGATGCTGCGCCACAAGGAAGGCAAACTGAAGACCGATTTCAAATCCGGTCTCGGCAAGGTTTCGTATCACGCCGCCTGTCACCAGCGCGTGCAGAACATCGGTCCGAAGACCAAGGAATGCCTGTCGTTGTTGCCGAATACCGAGGTCGACATTATCGAGCGCTGCTCCGGCCACGACGGCACCTACGCCGTGAAGACCGAATACCACGAATTCGCGATGAAAATCGTCAAACCGGTCGTCAAACGCGTCAATGAAAACCAGCCGGATCATTACGGTTCCGACTGCGCGATGGCCGGCCACCATATCGCTCATGCACGCGCCGATGGCACGTCGCCCGAGCATCCCATCACCCTGATCAGAAAAGCCTACGGAGTCTGAACATGCTCACGCACGACCAACTTTTCAGCCTCGAACAATACGCGCGCCAGCGCCCCGAGTTCCGCGCCAAGGTCATGGCGCACAAGAAGAACCGCCAGGTGCCGGTCGGGCCGAACGCGACGCTCTACTTCGAGGACAAGCTCACCATGCAGTATCAGGTGCAGGAAATGTTGCGCCTCGAACGCATGTTCGAGCCGGAACTGATCCAGGATGAACTGGATGTCTACAACCCGCTGATCCCCGACGGCAGCAACTGGAAAGCCACCTTCATGGTCGAGTTTTCCGACGAGAATGAGCGCAAGGCGCAGCTCGCGCGCCTCATCGGTATCGAGAAGGCGATCTATGTGCAGGTCACCGATTTCGCCCGCGTCACGCCGGTCGCCAACGAGGACCTCGACCGCGCGACGGAGGAAAAGACTTCGGCGGTGCACTTTCTGCGCTTCGAGCTGACGCCCGAGATGTGCCAAGCGGTCAAGAATGGCGCCGCTATCCGCGCCGGCATCGACCATCCGCACTATCAGGCTGAAATCACCCTCGCGCCCGCCGTGCGCGATTCCCTCGCCGCCGATCTCGCCTGAGAAAAGTCGGCGCCGGCGGGACGGCGCCTTCAATCCCGCGAGGGCAAGCGCAGCACCACGATGATGCCGGTCGCCACCCCGGCTAGCACCAGCGCCTGAAACAGCGGTTGGCCGCTGAAGAACCACAGCGAAAATCCTGCCGTCAGCGCCATCGCCGTCAGGCCGATGCGTTTGACGCGGCGCGGCACGCTGTGGTGCTTTTCCCACTCCGACAGCAGCGGCCCGAAGGTCTTGTTGCGCAACAGCCAGGCATGTGCGCGCGGCGAAGCGCGCACGAAACACGCACCGGCCACCAGCACGAAAGGCGTGGTCGGCAAGCCGGGCAACACCACCCCCAGCGCCGCCAGCAGCAATGCCAGCGCGCCGCCCGCCCAATACAGGGAGCGCATGACGCGCGAGGCGTGCAGACGAGAGGAAGGGGAATCGGGCGGCGGCATGGTGCGCCAATTGTAAAAGGGCTTATCGCAAAAGTCGGCGCTGGCGGGACGGCGGCTAACCGCAGCGGAAAGGCGGTAATGCTCAGCGCTCAGAATTCCCAGGCAAAGCCGAGCTTGCCGAAGCTGCGGTCGTTACCGTGGCCAACGGCCCCCGAGATCTTGAAACCTTCGAAGATTTCATAGCGCAGGCCCAGTGCCGTGTCGGGGCGCACATGCTCGGCACCGTAGGTTTCTGCAGTGAGTTGCAGGTTCTCGAGCAAGGGGAATTCGTAACCGATAGCCCAGGTACCGACGGTATCGCTTTCGCCCTGCGCCTTGAGGTGCGCCCCGCCGAGGTTCAGATGCGGTCCGCCAAAACGACATATTGACTGCCATTTAATCAAAGAAAAGCCCCGCAGGACCGGGGGAGTGGCCGAGCGGGGCGAGGGGGGCAATACAACTCCACTCAAGAGGAGTCAGTACCGATATTACCGACGAAATATTAACGTTTCCTTAAATGCAAGCCAAGCATGAGCGAGGCAACCCGGAGATTGTCCGGCGATCAGCCAGCCTCCGACAGGGCATCCCCGGGCGAATCGCATACCCAATGGCGTTGATCGCCGACGCTCGCAAATGAATTACGGCGGTGTTGCAGGCAGGGCGGCGGTATGCAGCCGGATGCGCCCGACCAGCACCATCGTGACGAGTGTCGCGCCCATCGCCAGCAGGCCGACATTACCGTAGCCGACGACGTGTCCGCCGGCATCCTGGGCGATCATCGCCCCACCGATGTAAGACGCCAGGCCGGAAAACAGCATTTGTACCGCGCCGTTGACCGACAGGAAGGTGCCGCGCAGGCGCGGCTGCACGGCCGAGGTCATGATCGCCATCGCCGGCACCATGCGGCCGGGTACGAAGATGAAGAACACGGTGGCGCAGGCGACCAGCAGCCAGAGCGGCACGGGCGGCAGATGGGTCTGCACGAAGAGCGGCAGCAGCGAGGCGACCGCCACCCAGCGGAAGACGCGCACTTTGCCATGCGCGTCGGTGAGCCGGCCGATCCAGCGCGCGGTGAAGAAGGTGGCGCAGCCGCCGGCCAGATACATGTAGGGAATGTCTTCCTGGCGGATGCCGACGTTGGCCGTGGCGTAGATGGTGATGAAGGGAATCACCGAGAAGCCGGCGAACATCATCAGTGCCATGAAGGTCAGCGCACGCCGGTGGTTGGCGTCTTTGAGCACCTCGCCCATCGCCGCGAGGGGATGGGCGCGCTCGGCTTCGCTGATGGTGGCCGAGGGCAGGTGGCCGCGCAGGGTAGGCAGGCGTTTCAGGCCGATCAGGAAAATGCCGACGGCCAGCGCGGCGATGAAGAAGAAAGGAAAGCGCCAGCCGAAGTGGTTGGCGAGGAACAGCGAAAGCGGCACGCCGGCAACGGTCGACAGCGAAAACGCCGACATGATGGTGCCGCTGGCGCGCCCGCGCCGCTCGAAGGGGATCAGGTCGCCGACCATGGTTTGCACCATCGCGCCGAGTACGCCGCCGAAAGCGCCGGCCGCGCCGCGCGCCGTAAGCAGCGTGGCGTAACTCGGCGCCAGCCCGCAGGCCAGCGTCGCTACGGCAAACAGCGCGAACATCGTCAACAGCAGGCGCTTGCGCTCGAAGCGGTCGACAAACACGGCCGCCAGCACGCCGGAAAACGCGGCAGTGAAGGTGTAGGAGGACACCAGCAGGCCGAAGGCGTGCGCGTCGATCTGCAACTCACGCATCAGGATCGGCCCAAGCGGCATCATGATCATGAAGTCGAGGATATGCACGAACTGGATGCCGGCGAGCGTCAGCAATAACACGCGCTCGCGCTCGAGATCGAGTGGTGAGGCAGGCGGGGTGGGCTGGTTGGACACGGGTCTGATGCGCAAGGGGAAGGGCAAGTTTATAACGTCAACCCTGCCGTCCCGCCAGCGCCGACTTTTGTTACATTGGCGCATCCACACGGAGACAGCCATGAGCAGTCACTTCCAATACCACGTCTTTTTCTGCACCAACGAGCGCGCCGCCGGCGAAATGTGCTGCAACCAGCACAATGCCCAGGCGATGCGCGATTACTGCAAGGGGCGTGTCAAGCAACTTGGCGACCAGATTCCCGGCAAGGTACGTATCAACAGCGCCGGTTGCCTTGACCGCTGCGATAAAGGTCCGGTGATCGTCGTCTATCCTGAAGCCGTCTGGTACACGTACGTCGATCAGGAGGACATCGACGAGATCGTCGCTTCCCACCTCGTCGACGGCAAGGTCGTGGAACGACTGCTGATCACATGAGTCGCCACGAACAGGTATTTCTTGAAGGTCCCGATGGCCGCATCGAGGTGTTTGTCGAAGCTCACCCGCAGGACAACGAGGCGCCGACCGGCATCGCGCTGATCGCCCACCCGCATCCGCTGTTTGGCGGCACGGCGGACAACAAGGTGGTGACGACGCTCGCCAAGGCTTTTCGCGAACTGGGCTGCATTACCCTGCGGCCGAGCTTTCGCGGGGTGGGTGGCAGCGAAGGCGCACACGATCATGGCGTTGCCGAGACCGAAGATCTGCTGGCGGTGCATGCCTACATACGCAGCCGTTGCGGAGGAGACCTGCCGGTGTTCCTCGCCGGCTTTTCCTTCGGCGCCTACGTCATCACGCGGCTGGCGCAACGCCTCGCCGAACGTGGAGATCCTGCCAAACGGCTGGTGCTGGTCGGCACCGCCTCAGGCTTCATCGAGGGCCTGCGGAAATACGAGACGGCCGCCGTACCCGCCGACACCGTCGTCATCCACGGCGCAAAGGACGAAACCGTGCCGCTGCTCAATGTGCTGGCCTGGGCCGAACCGCTCGACCTGCCGGTCACCGTGATTCCCGGCGCCGATCATTTCTTCCATCGTCGCCTGCACCTGATCCGTGACATCATCCATCGGCAGTGGCGGCATTGACTACAATACGACCCGCTGCCCGGATGGTGAAATAGGTAGACACAAGGGACTTAAAATCCCTCGACGCAAGTCATGCCGGTTCAAGTCCGGCTCCGGGCACCAGTAACAATATCAATATATAAAGCGTAAGTGATTACTTACCTATAACGCTGACATTATCTTTAATGGAGCACTGGTGGTACTGCGCCAAAAATAGTCTGCATCACTGCACCTTGTCGCTCCATCACCGTCCCGCATTGCATAGACATAATCAATTAGTGCATTTGAGCTTTGAAATATAAGCGCAAACTGATTCTGTATATTAGTGTTCTCTAATAATCAATACTCGATTTGCCGGGGATACTTGTCGTTTGGGCCGAGGTGAGGCCGGTATCGACTGCAATTTCAAGAGGACACCGAATATGCGCAAGAACGCCGCCGAAAAAACTGTGAAAGCGATCGATACTGCCAAGCCTGCCGCATCTGCCACCGCCGCCAAAGCGAAAAAAGCTGGAGGCACGGGTCGAGTCGTCAAGTCCGCACAGCAGACCGAGCCACCGCGGATTTCCATGGCGGCGCTCGCGGCAATGGACACGACGCCCAAGGTGGGCAAAGTCAGCAAAACTGCCCGACCGGCCAAGCCTGGAAAAGCCATTGAAGTTGCCAAGTTTCCTGAGCCGGCCAAGCTTGCCAAGGCTCCCAAGGCTCCCAAGCTTGCCAAGGTCGCACCCGTAGCTGATGTCACGGATGCCGCGACAGATCCCGCTGCGGCCAATGGCAGAAGAACGCTTAGAGGCATCAAGCTGGCGTGGAATCTGGATGCCGCTGCGACGGATGCCTCCAAGGCACTGTCCGCGCCGGTAGCGCAGGAAGCCCGGAAAGTGCCGGCGCCCGCAGCTGCGCCGGTGAATATCACGCCCTCGCCCCCACAGCCGAAACCCACCTTGAAAGCCCGGCCTGCTACTCCAAGAATTGCACCCCAAAGTGTGCCGCAGCCATCCTTCCTGGGCAGCGTTTGGGCTTACTTCCGAAACCCGTCAGGCGTGACGTTGGCTGGCCTGGCTGGCCTAGCTGTTGCCCTGGCATTTTTTGCTGCGACGCAGGATGGCATTACGAACGATAACTCAGCCGTCCCGCTTGCCGTGCAACCCACTGCAATGGCCGGCCCCAATGACGCGCCTGCGTTTTACAGCCCGGGGGACTACCCTCCCGTTGCACATCCACCCTACCCCGGCCCGGACTATGGTGTTCACTCCAATTACCGCGAAGGCCGGCTCAGGTATTAGTTAAATCAGATAGTTGGAATACGATAGGCCGATTGCCACAGCCTATGCAGGACGCTGTCAGCTGAATAAAAAATAGGCTTCAGTTGCCGCGGCCGATGCGATAGACGGCTAGGCTGCCGAGGAAGTTGTGTTCCTCGGTGACGATCGCACCACGCTCGTCGAGTACCTGCCGGTCGCGGATGTCCACGCCCATGCCTTCACACAAGCCCTCGAAATCGAGCATGGTGAAGAAACGCACGTTGGGCGTGTCATACCACTGGTAGGGCAGGTCGTCGGAAACCGGCATGTGGCCGTTGAGTACGGCCATGCGGTTCTTCCAGAAAGCGAAGTTGGGGAAAGACACCACGGCTTCACGGCCGACGCGTAGCATCTCGGCGAGGATCTGCTGGGTGTGGCGCACGGTTTGCAGCGTACGCGAGAGCACGACGTGGTCGAATGCATTTTCCTCAAAGCCGGCCAGACCAGCATCGAGGTCGCTCTGGATTACATTCACGCCGTTTTCGACGGCGGCGAGCATCAGGCCGGGATCAAGTTCGATACCCCAGCCGCGCACGCCGCGTGCCGCGAGCAGTTGCAACAGTTCGCCTTCGCCGCAACCGAGGTCGAGCACCGTTTCGCCCGCCTTCATCCAGCTGGCGATCACGTCGAAGTCGGGGCGTTTCAGTGCGTGGCTCATATCTGGACATTTCGCAGGTAGGCGGCCAGCACCGCGTGGTAGTGCGCGTCATCCATCAGGAAGGCATCGTGGCCGTGCGGGCTGGTGATCTCCGCGTAACTGACGGCGTGCTTGTTTTTCAACAGCGCATTGACGATTTCACGGCTCCTGGCCGGCGAGAAACGCCAGTCGGTGGAAAAAGCCACGACCAGAAATTTCGCACGGGCGGCAGCCAGAGCGGCGGCCAGGTCACCCCCGTGGGTTTCGGCCGGATCGAAATAGTCGAGCGCCCGCGTCATCAGCAAATAAGTGTTGGCGTCGAAATAGCCGGCGAACTTGTCGCCCTGATAGTGCAGGTAGGACTCGATCTCGAATTCGACGCCGTAGCCGAAGTGACCGGCCTCGGGACGCCGCTTGCGGCCGAATTTCTCGGCCATCTGGTCGTCCGACAGGTAGGTGATGTGGCCGAGCATGCGCGCCAGGCGCAGGCCTCGCGTCGGCCGCACACCGTGGCGGTAGAAATGTCCGTCGTGGAATTCCGGATCGGTGAGGATGGCCTGGCGTGCCACATCGTTGAAGGCGATATTTTCTGCAGTAAGCCGGGGCGCAGCGGCGATCACCAGCGCATGGCGCACGCGCTCGGGCAGGTCGATGGTCCACTGTAATGCCTGCATGCCGCCGAGGCTACCGCCAACGACAGCGGCCCATGCGTCAATGCCCAGTACATCGGCAAGCCGGGCTTGCGCCTTCACCCAGTCATTGACCGTGACGACCGGAAAATCGGCTCCCCAGGGTTGACCGGTGCCGGGATGGTTCGAGCATGGGCCGGTGGAGCCGTGGCAGCCACCCAGGTTGTTTACGCCGACGACGAAGAAACGGTTGGTATCAAGCGGCTTGCCGGGACCGATCAGGTTGTCCCACCAGCCGAGGTTTTTCGGCTCGTCGGCATAGTAACCGGCGACATGGTGATGGCCGGAGAGCGCGTGGCAGATCAGTACGGCGTTGCTGCGGGCGGCGTTGAGCGTGCCGTAGGTCTCGTAGGCCAGTTCCCAGGTGGGCAGGCTGACGCCGGCGGCCAGCGCGATAGGTTCGGTAAAGGCGAGGCGCAGCGCCTCGACCGGGCCGATGCTGCTGCGCTCGCTCATGCCGGGAAGCTTACTCTGGCAGGACGCGCCGCGCGCCGTCGAAGCGACGCTTCCAGTAGCGGTCGGTCATGTCCTCGATGCGTACCTTGGAGCCGGTCCGCGGCGCATGGACGAACAGATCGTTGCCCAGATAGATGCCGACGTGCGAAAAGGCACGCTTCATGGTGTTGAAGAACACCAGATCGCCGGGTTGCAGTTCGTTTTTGGTGACCCGCTCGCCGGTCTTGCTGATGGCTTTGGCGTTATGGGGCAGTATGAGGCCGAGGCTTTCAGCAAAAACGCTGCGCACGTAGCCGGAGCAATCGAAGCCGCTCTCGCGGGTAGTGCCGCCGCGCTTGTAACGTACGCCAAGGTAATCCATGGCCTGGTCGAGCGTACTCTGGACGCTATCGACCGCGCGCGACATCACCGTGGAAGACTCGAGCGCAGGGGCCGGGGCCAGGGGCGGCGCCGGTTGCGGAAAGGGCAGGGCGGACAGAAAAACCGGCGTCGTTATCACCTGCGCCGCTGTCAGGGGCGACGAGTCGGTCAGGGTGAGGGTCAGTCCGGGCTGGAGTAGCGATGGCTCGTCGGCGTGCGCCGGAACAACGCAGGCGGAGAGCGCGCAGAGTAAAACAGTCAGGATTTTTCGCATGGAGGCGAACTTTAGTGTCAAAGGGCGAGCAGGTAAACCCCTGATAAGAGGTTTTTATGTAGCCTTGTAATAAAGTCGGTGCTGGCGGGGCGGCGTCAGAGCCTCTCTACCTGCTCGCTGATCCGCTCGGCTTCATCGAGGCGCAACAGGCGTGCAACCTTTTGGGCCAGTTGCTCGGTATCGGACATCACCACCTGCTGCTTGACTTCGAGCAGCTGCGTGGGGTGCATCGAAAACTCCCGCAGGCCCATGCCGAGCAGCAGCCGCGTCATCTTCGGGTCGCCGGCCAGTTCGCCGCAGACGGCGACGGGTATTTCGGCTTTGTTTGCGGTCTGGATGACGTGGGACAAGAGCCGCAAGATGGCGGGGTGCAGAGGGTCATACAAGTGCGAGACGGCTTCGTCGGTACGGTCGATCGCCAATGTGTACTGGATCAAGTCGTTGGTGCCGATCGAGAGAAACTGCAGACGCTTGAGAAAGGGGCCCAGCGCGAGGGCGGCGGCGGGAATCTCGATCATGCCGCCAACCGGTATTTTTTCGTCGAACTTGCAGCGGCGCTCGCGCAATTGCTGCTTCGCCTGGTCGATCATCACCAGGGTTTGCTCGATCTCGGCGGCATTCATCAGCATGGGGATGAGCATCTGCACTTTGCCGAAGTGGGAGGCGCGCAGGATTGCCCGCAACTGAGCGAGAAATATCTGCGGTTCGGCCAGGCAATAGCGGATGGCGCGCAAGCCCAGCGCCGGGTTGGGCGCCTGCCGCGAGGTACCGGCGAGCGCACCGGCCGTCTTGTCGGCACCGACATCCAGAGTGCGGATCGTTACCGGCTTCCCGGCCAGGGCTTTCGCCACGGAACGATAGGACTCGAATTGCTCGTCCTCGGTCGGCAGGGTGTCGCGGTTCATGAAGAGGAATTCGGTGCGGAACAGCCCTACACCGTCCGCACCCAACTTTTTCACCTGTTCGACGTCCTGCGGCAGTTCGATGTTCGCCTGCAGTCTGACATCGATATCGTCGAGCGTGCAGGCGCGCGCGGTAATCAGGCGATTCAATTTTGATCGTTCGAGTTCCAGCTCGCGCTTCCTGAGCTGGTACTCCTCGAGCACGCGCGCATCCGGGCCGACGATCAAAACGCCGCGTGTGCCGTCGACGATGACTAGGTCGTCTTCGCGTACCAGCGGACGGGCGTGATGCAGGCCGACCACGGCGGGGATGGCGAGGCTGCGCGCGACAATCGCGGTGTGCGAGGTGGCGCCGCCCAAGTCGGTGACGAAGCCGGCGATCTTCAGGTTCTTGAATTGAATCGTGTCGGCAGGCGACAGGTCATGGGCGACGACGATCAACTCGGTGTCGTCCCCCTTGGATGCGCCTTTCTTGCCGAAGCGCCGCGGGTGGCCCGTCAGGCTGCGCAAGATCCGTTCGACCACCTGCACGATGTCGTGCTTGCGCTCGCGCAGATAGCTGTCGTCGATTTCCTCGAACTGGTCAACCAGTTGCTCCATCTGTTGCACCAGCGCCCACTCGGCGTTGCAGCGCCGTTCACGGATCAAGTCCTTGGGTGCGTTGGCCAGGTGGGGATCGTCGAGGAACATCGCATGCACATTCACCAGCGCCGAAAGTTCGCTCGGCGCGCCTGGCTGCAAGGCTTCGGTGTGGAGCGCACCCAGGTCGGTGCGCACGTCAGCAAGGGCTGCCTCGAAGCGTTCGATTTCGCGCGGAATGTCGCGTTCGCGCACCGTGTAGTGGGCAACCTCGAGCGTGGCGTGCGACACCAGGTGGGCATGGCCGATGGCGATGCCCTGGGAGACAGCCAGACCATGCAAGGTAAAGCTCATTCGTCCTCCCCGAACCGGTCAGTGATCAGCGCCAGCAGGGCTGCCAGCGCTTCCTCGTCACGCTCGCCCTCGGTATCGACCGTGACAGTGCTGCCCTTGCCGGCGGCCAGCATCATCACGCCCATGATGCTCTTGGCGTTGATGCGCCGCTTGTTGCGTTCCATCCAGACTTCGCAGGGAAAGCTGCCGGCCAACTGGGTCAGCTTCGCCGACGCCCGTGCATGCAGGCCCAGTTTGTTGATGATCTCGATGTCGGCGCGGGGCATGACGTATTAATGTTTGAGCATGTTGAGAACGCCGTCCCGGCCGCCGCCCGTGGCGCGGCTGAGCAGGGTTTCCATGCCCTTGTCGCGATAATTGATGGCGCGCAGCAGCATCGGCAGGTTGATGCCGGCCAGCCCTTCGATCTTGCCCGGCTGCAACAATTTGGCCGCCAGGTTGGAGGGTGAAGCGCCGTAGATGTCGGTCATCACCAGTACGCCTTCGCCTTTGTCGACAATCTTGAGCATCTGCTGCGCCAGCGGGATCAGGTCGTTGGGGTCGTCGCCGGCCGCCACGCCGAGTTGCAACAATTGCTCGGGGCGTTTGTTCATCACATGGCAGGCGCACTGAATCAGCGCTTCGCCGAGGGTGTCGTGGGTGATGAGCAGCAGGCCAATCATGATGGCGCAATTATGGCACGATGCGTACCCGCAAATCGGCCGGTTCCAGCGTCAGGCGTGTCTTTATGGCGGCGGTGGCGCTGATTTCACCTGCCGCATCAACGCGCAACACCTGGGTGGCGCCAAGTTTTTTCGCCAGTGCCGGCCAGTCGCTACCGGCGATGAAGAGCGGTTTCGACAGCACGTCGGACAGCATGCCGCTCTCCGTGCCCGCAGGAATCAGCACGGTTACGGCTTGGGTGCCGGATGCCGGGGTGCCGCTGTGCGGGTCGATCAGGTGGCAATAGCGCCGGCCATCCAGTTCGAAGAAGCGCTGGTAGTCGCCCGAGGTGCCAATGGCCTCGCCGTCACGCAGTTCCAGCGTGGCCAGGGGCGCGCCGCCGGCCTGTTCGGGGCGCGGATGGCGGATGCCGACGCGCCAGGGCTGATCGCCTTTCCTGCCGAGCGCGAGGACGTTGCCGCCAATGTTGATGAGTGCGTTGCCGATGCCGCGCGCCTTGAAGATGGCTGCGGCGCGATCGAGCGCCACGCCTTTCAGGTAGCCGCCGAAATCCAGTGCGACAGCCGGATTTTTTGCAGTCACTACGTGGCCCTTGAGCGTCAGATCGGCAATCGAAGGCTTGGCCGCAACGAGCTTGCCCAGCGCGGCGGCATCCGGCAGCAGTGGCTTGAAGTCGTCGGTATGGAAGCCCCAGAGCGACACCAATCGACCGACGCCCGGGTCGAAGAGATAGTCGCCCGGCGCGGCGAGCCTTTGTGCGGTCCGGATCAGTTCCGCCAGTTCGGCGGAGACCTCATGCGGCCGTCCGGCGGCAATGGCATCGTTGAGGGCGGTCAGTTCCGAAGCTTCCCAGGCGTGATAAGTGCGGTGCAGGCGGTCGAACTCGCGCAGCACTTCCCCGGCGGCGGCTTGCGCCGCTGCTTCCGGTGCGCCCCAGACCAGCACCTCGACGCGTGTGCCGAAGACGTAGGATTCCTGCACCACGGGGGTCTGCCGGCCACATCCTGCCAGCAACAGGCCCAGTGCGGCGAGCAGCAGGACCAGGAGCTTCATGCGACTGCGGGGCTTTGCTCCAGTTCGCGGGATGCCGCGAGCAGCGCCAGTCGCGCCACCACGCCATAGGCGTAAAAGCGGTTGGGCGGGGCATCGGGCGCCTGGCTGCTGTCGGGCAGGGTGCAACCGGTCTCGAAGGCCAGCGGCTTGAACTGCATGCCGGGCGCGTTGAGGTTTTCGTCGATGCCGCGCTGGGTATTCAGGCGGTAGAAGCCGCCGACGACATGGCGGTCGATCATGTACACCACTGGTTCGGCGACGGCCTCATCCACCGTCTCGCAGGTCGGCACGCCTTCCTGGATGATGACCTCGGTGACTTGCAGGCCTTCCTTGACTACCGCCATTTTGTTGCGCTGGCGGCGGTTCAGATCCTTTACCTCGCTGGCGTCCTTCACGGTCATGATGCCCATGCCGTAGGTGCCGGCATCGGCCTTGACGATGACAAAGGGTGTCGAAGTGATGCCGTACTCCTTGTATTTGCTGCGGATGCGATAGAGCAGGGTGTCGACGTTGGCGGCCAGGCATTCCGAACCGGTTTTTTCCTGGAAGTTGATCTGACCGCAGACCTCGAAGTCGGGGTTAAGCAACCAGGGATCGAGGTCGAGCATCCCGGCAAATTCCCGGGCAACCTGCTGATAGGCGGCAAAATGCTGCGACTTGCGGCGCACATGCCAGCCGGCGTGCAACGGCGGGATGACAAACTGCTCGTGGAGGTTTTCCAGGATGGACGGCACGCCTGCCGACAAATCATTATTGAGCAGGACGGCGCACGGGTCGAAATCCTCCAGCCCCAGACGTCGACCCTGGCCGTCTTGCCCGGCGGAACCGAAGCGTTTTAGCGGTTCGAGTGTCAGCGTCTGTCCGTCGGGCAGAATCAGCGTGGTCGGCGCGGTGATCTCCGGCAGCAGGGAGCCGATGCGCACGTTGAGTCCGGTGTGGTGCAAGATCGTCGCCAGCCGCGACACGTTCTGCAGATAGAACTGGTTGCGCGTGTGGTTTTCCGGGATCAGCAGCAAGTTCTTTGCCTCTGGACAGACCTTTTCCACCGCCACCATTGCAGCCTGCACGCACAGCGGCAGGAAGGCCGGGTTCAGGTTGTTGAAGCCGCCAGGAAACAGGTTGGTATCCACCGGCGCCAGCTTGAAGCCGCTATTCCTCAGGTCAACCGAGCAATAGAACGGTGGCGAGTGCGCCAGCCATTCGCCGCGCAGCCAGTGCTCGATGGTGGTTTCGGCGTCGAGGAAGCGCTTTTCCAGCGCCAGCATCGGCCCGGTGAGGGCGGTGGTGAGATGGGGAACCATGACTGTATAGTGAGTGTTTCTCGACCGATGTTACACCACGCGCCCCCTGCAAATCGTTCCGCCAGTTGCGGCCGGCGTATCATTCCTCACCATTTGCAGCCTCCGACTTCCACCTTTCTGCCATGGACCCGCATACCTTTGAACTCGAAGTAGGACCAGATGGCACCACCGCCCCGGGATTGGGCGTGCTGGCGGCCTTCGTGCCGGCCGTGGACACCCATTCTGCCGTGGTGGCGATGAGTTGCGACCCGCGCCATGATCCCGGCAGGACCATCAACGAACTGGCTCCCGCCGTCATCGGTTGGCTCGCGATACAACTACCCGGAGCGGTCAAGGATGCCTGCTGGGCGGTGATCGACAATTACGGACGTTTCTATGAAGCGGTGCCGGATTTCGAAAAAGTCGGTGCCGGCGGGACGGCAGGGGGTTTGCCTACGGTTGAATTCAAGCGCTTCACCAGCGGCATCAGCATCGACGCTTTTTATCAGGATGCCGGCGCAGCGGGCGAGGCGGCCATCGAACTGTTGTCGGCGGTAATTGAGGGACCGAACCTCAATTCTGCCACTCCTTCCATGAACGAGTTTCTCGATGCTGTCGAGGCGCACGGCAGCCTGCCTGCTCCGGGCGTGATCTTCCAGAAGGTTGCGGTCGCCGCCGAAGAAGGCGATGCGCGCGAAATTGCCAACGCGATTCAACCCGACCCGGTGATTTCGGCTTCGATGATCAATTATGCCAATGCCGCGCGTTTCGCCGGCGGCGGCAAGACCGCCTCGGTGCCGCAGGCGGTGACGCGTCTAGGCAGCGTTTTCGTCAAGCGCGTCGTGTTCATCGCCGAAATGATGGTGCGCTACCAGAAAGGGGCGTGCCCGGGTTTCGATTACCGGGGCTTCTGGTACAACGCCATCGCCACCGGGGCGGCGATGCGCGCATTGCTGCCCGAATATGACATCCCCGAACGCCGCGCCGACGAGGCTTTCACCACCGGCCTGGTGTCGGGCATCGGCTGGCTGGCCGTGGCCGAAACCTATCCTGCACTGATGCAGC
>JAABQX010000035.1 GCA_011391215.1 Rhodocyclaceae bacterium | reverse complement strand
CGATGGCGATCGGCAGCATGCCGGCACCCATGGCGACGGTGGTCATGATGATGGGGCGGGCGCGCTTGCGGCAGGCGTCGAGCAGGGCGTGCCAGCGGTCGAGGCCATGTTCACGCCGCGCCAGCACGACATAGTCGATGAGCAGGATGGAGTTCTTGGTGGCGATGCCCATCAGCATGATCAGGCCGATCATCGACGGCATCGACAGCGCCGACTGCGTCACGAACAGCGCGAGAAAGGCGCCCGGTACCGAGAGCACCAGCGCGGCGAGGATGGTCGCCGGCTGCACGAAGTCCTTGAACAGCAACACCAGCACGACGTAGATGCAGAGCACGCCGGTCAGCATGGCGAGGCCGAAACTGGCGAACAACTCGCCCATCGCTTCGGCGTCGCCGACCGTGGTTTGCAGGATGCCCGGCGGCAGCTGCTTGAGGCTGGGCAGGGCCAGTGCCAGTTTTTCCACATCGCCGAGCGGCTGGCCGTTGAGTTCGATCTCGAAGTTGATGTTGCGCAGCCGGTCGTAACGGTCGATCTCGGCCGGGCCGCCGGCCAGCGCCAGGCTGGCGACGTTGGCGATCATCACCGGCCCCTGCGTGCCCGGCACGGTCAGGCGCCCCAGCAGGTTCACATCCTGGCGGGCTTCCGCCGGCAGCTTGACGACAATGGGCACCTGACGCTGGGCGAGATTGAGCTTGGCGATGCTCTGGTCGTAGTCGCCGGCCGTGGCGATGCGCAGCACGTCGGCGATGGCCGCCGAGGTGATGCCGAGGTCAGCCATACGGGCGAAGTCGGGCCGCACCACCAGCTCCGGCCGGGTCAGGCTGGCCGTGGAAGTGACCGCACCGATGCCGGGGATGGCACGCAGTTCGCGTTCGACGGTGCGGGCATGTTCGGTGAGCAGCGGGCCATTCTCGCTCGCCAGCACCAGCACGTATTTCTCGGCAGAACCGCCGAAACCGACCTTGACCTGCACGCCGGGCAACAGCGCCAGCGCCTCGCGCAACTCTCTCTCCACCGCCTGCTTCTTGACGCCGCCCCGATCCTTGCGCGGCGTCATGTTGATGGTCAGTGTCGCCTTGCGCACCTCGGATGCACCGCGCGGGGCGAAGGGGTCCGAACCGGCCGCGCCGCCGCCGATGGCGGTATAGACCATCTTCACATGCGGATGCTTCTCAACGATGCGGCGCGCGGCCTCGGCGGCTTCGAAGGTTTCCCTGAAGGTGCTGCCGGGCTGCAGCGAGATATAAACCTGAGTCTGCGACAGGTCGTCCGGCGGCAGGAAGCCGGTGGGTAGCAGCGGCACCAGCGCGAAGGAGCCGAAGAAGAAAGCGAGGGCAGCCAGCGTGGTCTGCAGGCGATGCTTGAGGCACCACGCCGCCCAACCGATGTAGATCTCCATCCAGCGCGGCTCGTGGTGGGCCTTGCGCGGCGGGCGCAGGATATAGGCGGCCATCATCGGCGTCAGCATGCGCGCGACGACCAGCGAGAAGAACACGGCGATGGCCGCAGTCCAGCCGAACTGGATAAAGAACTTGCCCGCCACCCCGCTCATGAAGGCCGTGGGCAGGAAGACGGCGATCAGGGTGAAGGTGGTGGCGATCACCGCGAGGCCGATTTCATCGGCCGCCTCCATCGCGGCCTGGAAGGGCGTCTTGCCCATGCGCAGGTGGCGCATGATGTTCTCGATCTCGACGATGGCGTCGTCGACCAGGATGCCGACGATCAGCGACATCGACAGCAGGGTCACCACGTTGAGCGAAAAGCCCATCAGGTACATCACGCCGAAAGTCGGGATGGCCGATAGCGGCAGCGCAGTGGCCGAAACCAGCGTCGCCCGCCAGTCGCGCAGGAACAGCCAGACCACGAGCACGGCGAGGAGGGCGCCCTCGATCAGCAGTGCCATCGAGCCGCCGAAGTTTTCCACCACCGGATCGACGAAGTTGAAGGCCTCGGTAATGGTGATGTCAGCGTGTTCGGCCTTCAGTTTTTCCAGCGCGGCGCGCACGCCGTCGGCGACCTCGACCTCGCCGGCGCTGCGGCTGCGGACGATTTCGAAGCCTACCACCGGTTTGCCGTTGAGCAGCGCCGCCGAACGCTGCTCGGCCACGGTGTCGCTGACGGTGGCCAGCTCGTTGAGCCGCACGTGCCGTCCGTCGGCCAGCGCGATTTCCATGGCGCCGATTTCCTCAGCCGACTGCACGGTGGCGATGGTCCGCACCGACTGCTCGGCGCCGCCGACATCGGCACGGCCCCCCGAGGCCTCCTGCTGGATCTGCCGCAACTGGCGCGAGACGTCGGACGCCGTGGCACGCAGCGCCAGGAGGCGGGCCGGGTCGAGCTCGACGCGGATCTCGCGCGTGGCCCCGCCGACGCGCGCAACGGCACCGACGCCGCGCACGCTGAGCATGGCCTTGGTTACCGTGTTGTCGACCCACCAGGACAGCGCTTCCTCGTCCATTGTGTCCATGCGGGTAGAGGCGACGGTGAAGGTGAGGATGGGCGAGCCGGCCAGATTGACCTTGGCAATCACCGGGTCCTTCAGATCGCCTGGCAGATCGGCGCGGATACGCGAGATGGCGTCGCGGACATCGTCGACCGCTTCCTGCGTCGGCTTTTCCAGGCGGAACTCGACGGTGACGGTCGCCGTGCCGTCCTGTACCTTGGTGTAGATGTGCTTGAGGCCCTGCAGCGTCGCCACCGCGTTCTCGATCTTGCGCGCCACCTCGGTCTCCATCTGCGCCGGTGCGGCGCCGGGCAGGCTGGCGGTGACGGTGACCGTCGGCAGGTCGATGTCGGGGAACTGCTGGACCTTCATGCCCTTGAAGGCCATCACCCCGAACAGGGTAAGCATGAGGAACAGCAACACCGCCGGGATCGGGTTGCGGATCGACCAGGCGGAGACGTTCATGGTGTCGTGTTAGCGGCTGGCACGATGCGCACGGTATCGCCGTCGGCGAGGAAGCCGACACCGCTGGCCACGACCTGCGCCTTGGCATCCAGGCCAGTCACCTCGATTTGCTCACCATTTCTGCGCCCGGTGGAGATCTTCGTCTGCGTAACCTTGTCGCCCGCGATGCGGAAAACGTAGGCGAAGCCTTCACGCAGCAGTACGGCGGCTTGTGGCAGGGTCAGCGCCGGGCTCTGGCCGAGGTGGAATTCGCCGCGCGCGAACATGCCGGCGCTGACCTTGCCGGCAGCCTCTGCCGGCAGGTCGACATAGACCAGCGCGTTGAGCGTCTGCGGGTCGACGGTCGGCGCCACGGCGCGCACCATGCCCTCGAGCGCGTCGCCGTTCGGGCTGGTCAGGGTTGCCACCTGGCCCGGCTTGAGGCGGCCGACTTCGGCGGCGGTGACTTCAGCGCGCCATTCCAGCCGGCCGCCGCGAATCAGACGGAACAGCTCCTGCCCCGGCTGGGTCAGTGTGCCAACCGTTGCACTGCGCGCCGAGATGATGCCGTCGTCCGGGGCCAGCACGGTGGCCTTGGCGCGCTTCAGCTCGGCCGACTGCAGCCGCGCTTTGGCGGCATTGAGGCGCGCCAGCGCGGTATCGGCGGCCGTCTGCGTCTGGGTGTTCTGCTGCGTGCTGTAGAAGCCCTTCGCCGTCAGTTGCCGGGCCCGCTCATGATTCGCGCGCGCTTCGGCCAGTGTCGCTGCGGCTTCGGCGACGCTGGCGCGGATCTCGACAACCTCGCTCTCCACCGCTTCCGGGGCGATCCGCGCCAGCACCTGTCCCTGCTTCACGATATCGCCGACGTTGGCGCGCACCTCGGTGATCCGGTAGTTGCTGATCTCGGGGCCGATAACCGCCTCCTGCCAAGCCGCAATATTGCCGCTGGCCTTGAGGGTCTGCGACCAGTCGAGCAGTTGCGGCGTGGTCGTGGTCACGGTCAGCGCCGGCTTGGCAGTCGGCACGGCCGTATCCTTGGGCGCTTCGCTACAGCCAGCCAGCAGCGTTGTTAGCGTTAGGCCCGTCAGCAGCCACCAGGGTTTCATTTTTTCCCCTTTGGCGTGGGTGCGGCGCGCAGGCCACACAACATGATCTCGAAGTATTCTGCGAAGTAGGCTTCATCCTTGATGCCTGCCGCCACGCAGACATCCATCGAGTGTTGCCAGATCATGCGCATCAGTACCGGCGCAATGACGGTCAGGATTGCCGCATCCACATCGACCGGGCGAAACTCGCCGCGCGCGATGCCGCGCACGACAACACTGCGGATCAGGGCGGTGCCGCGCAGGATCACCTCTTCATAATAGAAACGGGCGATTTCCGGAAAATTGCGCGCTTCGGCAAACACCAGCTTGGGAATGCCGCCGATGCGTTGCGAACCGATCAGTCGCCACATGCCGCCCACCACTTCGCGCAGCAGCGCATCCGAGGGGCCGGTAAAGCCGGCCACGATGCCCTCACCCTCAGCCAGCGCCGGCAACAAACCCTCACGCACGACGGCCTTGAACAGCGCCTCCTTGCTGTCGAAATAGAGGTAGAGCGTACCTTTCGAAACGCTCGCCCGCACCGCGATATCCTCCAGTCGGGTGGCGGCGTAGCCCTTGTCGACGAAGAGGTCGAGCGCGGCAGCCGTCAGTTCGGCAGGGCGGGCTTCCTTGCGACGGCGATGAGACGGCTCTTTAATATGGCTGGCGGGCTTGGGCATGTGGTAGGTAGGGTTATTACTGACTTAACGGTCATTAATTTAGTCGGTGCGACCCCACCTGTCAATCACTATTCCCACAAAAGTCGGCGCTGGCGGGACGGCTATGTGCTCGTTCCGCTTTCCTGTTCGAGGAAGCGATAGATCGCTTCAAGCCGTGCCACCCCGTCATCCAGCGCCAGAATCTGCTGGCGGGTGAGCAGCGGCAGCGGCAAGATTTCCGCCCAACGGCAGGCTACCCAGGCGGCGTCATAGAACTGATGAGGTTCCGGCGGCATGCCGTCTTCCAGCGCCTCGAGCAGGGCGCGCAGCATCGGTACCAGGCGTGCATAGTCGCCGGGAATCGGCGTGACCGGCGGCTCGGGCAACAATTCGATCGCAGCTTTGACCAGGCCGTTGTCCAGCGTGTAATGATCAACAACCCGAAAACGTTGGCCGCCATGCGTGACGATATTCAGGATGCCCAGTTGCGGCATGTCCCAGTCGGCGATTTTCGCCAGCGTACCTACGGGATGCGGTTGAGCCGCACCTCCGTCTTGATCTGCGACCTCCTGACCTTGCGCGATCAGGCAAACGCCGAACGGCGTGTTGCTGCGCAGGCAGCCTTTCACCATGTCCATGTAGCGCGTTTCGAATACCCGTAGCGGCAGGCGCCCACCCGGAAACAATACGGTGTCGAGCAGGAAGAGGGGGATTTCCATCACTCGGACTCGCCCCAGCGTGGCATCAACGTATGTGGCACGCCCAGCCGGTCGAGAATGCGTGCGACAACAAAATCGACCAGCCCGCCGATATCCTGCGGCCGATGATAGAAGCCCGGATTGGGCGGCAGGATCACCGCGCCGGCGCGGGTCAGCGTCAGCATGTTTTCCAGATGGATTGCCGAAAAGGGCGTTTCGCGCGGCACGATAATCAGCGTGCGGCCTTCCTTTAGTACCACGTCGGCAGAGCGCGTAATCAGATCCTTGGCCATGCCGGCCGCGACTTCTGCGAGCGTACCCATGGTGCAGGGGCAGATCACGTAGGCGTCGGGCGGATTGGAACCGGAAGCGGGCGGGGCGTTCCAGTCATCGCGGCCGAAGACGGTCAGATTGCCGGCCGTATCACCAAAGCGTTCAGCCAGCAGGCGCTGTGCCTCGCGCGGTTGCGTCGGCAGCACGAGGTCGGTCTCCTGCTTGGCGACGATCTGCGCCGCCTGCGAATACATCAACCAGACGCGACAGCCGGCGGCGAGCAGGCAGTCGACGAGGCGCAGGCCATAAGGCAAGCCGGATGCGCCGGTCCAGGCGACGGCAACAGTTTTCATAGTGAATCCTTCAACAAGCGTGCAGCGATCAGACCGTTCACGATACCGAAAACCAGCGCACTGGCGGCAAACACCGGCGCAAGATAGAACACGCCATCATGCGGCACCAGCCAAAGTCGCGCCAGCAACAGCTGCCCGCCGATATGCGCGAAGGCGGCTAGAATGCTCGCCGTGACCGGGCCGAACCAGCCTTGCGGCAAGCGCACCGCTCCGGCCAAAACAGCCAGACTCGCCAGCGCGCCGGTGAGTCCGAGGAAGAATCCGGGCGCGAGAAACTGCCCGACCAGCAGGCTACCCGCGACAACGCGTAGCAACGCAACCCACGCCGCATCGCGCCAGCCATGGCGCATCAGCACGATCAGCACGACGATGTTGGCCAGCCCCGGCTTGACGCCAGGCAGTGGAGAAGGGAGTGCTGCTTCAGCAACGGTCAGCGCGATTGCCGCTGCCGCATAACGGGCGATACGCCGGTCATTGGCCGTGACGGGAAGCTCAATAAGCGATGCTGTCATGGCTCGGATCGCGCCCGGAAAGGCTCAGGCTGACATGATTGGGCGCGCAGATGGCGATGGCGTTCGGTCGCGTCAGCCAGCCTTGTTGCACGCAATACTGGCGCGGTCCGGGATCGGAGAGTACGCGGGCACGGCCGGGCGCGATCTCGATCAGCGTGTCGCCCAGTGGCCCGGCAACGCTGTAGCGATGCGGCGCGACCAGAGGAAACTCCGCCATGACACGGCCGTCGAGCCGCACGACAGCGCGCTCGGCTTTGCCACCAGTCCATAACAAGGGGAAAGATGCTGCCACGCCTGCCAGGCATATCAGGACGATAATCCAGTCGCCCGGCCGCAGCAGGTCGAGCCAGTTCTTCACTGGGTTAGTGTGCGATGGCGAACCAAAACACGCGCCTGATCCCTGAAGTGTGCGGCTAGATTTTCGGCGAACCATACCGAACGATGCTGGCCACCCGTGCAGCCGAGCGCCACGGTCAGGTAGGATCGGTTGTCGCGCACGTAAGCCGGCAGCCAGTTGGCCAGGAAGCGGCGGATGTCCTCGAACATCCTCAACACTTCGGGCTGCGCCGTGAGGAACTCGATGACCGGCGCATCGCGTCCGGTGAGCGGACGCAGCGCCGGATCGTAGTAGGGATTGGGCAGGCAGCGCACATCAAAGACCAGATCGGCATCGAGCGGCAGGCCATTCTTGAAACCGAAAGACTCAAACAGCAGCGTCAGCCCGCCCCCTTTCATGGACGCAAACTCCCTGATCATCGTCCGCAACGCATTCGGCCGGATGTTGCTGGTGTCGATGTGGTGGCCCAGGCTCCCCAATGTTTCAAGCGCCTCGCGCTCGCGGGCGATGGCCTCGGCTACCGTGCTCTCACCATCGGCCATCGGATGGCGGCGGCGCGTTTCGGAAAAGCGCTGGATCAGCACCTCATCGCGTGCGTCGAGAAAAACGAAGCGCACGGCAATGCCCTCTGAAGCGAGTTGTCGCAACTGCGGCGGCAGCGCGGCAATCGAAGCGCCGCCGCGCATGTCGGCAGCCACCGCCACATGCTCATGGCCTTCCATGCGCAGATGGCCGATCAGTTCGACGAGCAGAGGCGCGGGCAGGTTATCGACACAGTAATAACCGGCATCCTCCAGCACGTTCAGGGCGATGGATTTGCCGGAACCGGAGAGACCGCTGATGAGCACAAGCTGCATGGCAGAGTGGGTGGAAGAGTGGGCGGAAGAAGATGGGGCCTATGGTAGCATCGGCGCCCGCTCCTACACGACCGCAGCAAACGATGCCACGCCAGGTTTTTCGCTGGAAAATACGCCCCGACATGACGGGTGCGCCGCTGTTTCTGTACCCCTGGCTGGCCGACCCCGCATCGCTTACCGCCCGTATCGTTGCCCGCTGTAAAAATTTCCAGGTGCGCGTGCTGCGTGAAACACGCGCCCCGCCTTTCCTCGACGAATACGACTTGATTGCCCTGCCGCTGCAACGCCATGCCTGGATGCGCGAAGTGCTGCTGATCGCCGATGGTGTGCCGGTCGTCTTTGCCCACAGCATTCTGTCGCCCCGCGACCTGACCGGCGCCTGGCACATGGCGCGCGCCATCGGCAGCCGGCCGCTCGGGGCTGCCTTGTTCGCCGACCCCGGCATTTCTCGCGGTCCGCTGCATGCTGCCCGTCTGACGCCTGCCCATCCGCTCCATCGTCACGCTGCCGCAGCCGTCGGCACAAGCTTGCCCACACTCTGGGGGCGCCGTTCGCGCTTTTGCCGGTCCGGGAGGCCGCTGCTGGTCACTGAAGTTTTTCTGCCTGGCGTCGCCGGGCTTGCGGCATGAACCTGCGACGGTTTCTGCTGCTATTGACCTTCTTGAGTGGCCTTGCCATTGCGGCGCCGCCGAACCCGAAGGAAGCACCCGTCGAAATCGTCAGCGCCGAATTCGGCCTGTTCGATGCCAGCAATCCGGACGAACTGGCCTTTGAACCCACCACGGTCGTGCCGCAAAAAGTCGGGCAACGCTACGGCTGGGTCATCGAAGTGCGCACCAGCAAACGCAGCCTGGCTGTGCGCGAGGAATACCTGTTGCCCACTGCAGCCACCGCAGGCATTTCGGCCGCCGAGGTCAAAGCCGCAGCCGACCCTGCCATCAATACTTTGAATATTCCCCTGCTGCGTCGCAACCAGGTCAGCCAGCGCCAGCTGGTGCCCGTGGATGGCCGAATCTTCGGCGAATGGGCGATTGGCCCCGGTGAACCCGCCGGCCGGCGACATCTGCAAGTCATCATCGAAGGCCAGCTCGGGGCGAGCTTCGAATATGAAGTGAAGTAAACGTCGTTGATGGGGTAGGCTTCAGCTAGCCGCCTGGGTAACTATGGAGATTGGAGATTACGATGCCGATAACTTTGCAGGAAGCAAACAGACGCCCCGTGCGGATATTTCGTTGGATTAAATATCTGCTGCTGACCGCATCATTTGTAGCGGCAGCTACCCCCTCCGCTTTTGCGGCCAGATCTGAACTCGTGCAACTTAGACCACGCGGGGAGGTAGTTCAAGCCTATCTGCTCACACGGGAAGAGACGCCTGCCAAAGCGGTTGTTGTTCTCGTGAGTGGTGGTTTTGGGCTGCTGAAGTTCCGGACCTCCGAGTCAGGTGTGTTGTGGGACGAAAGCGTTGCAGATTTCCTAGTGAAGAACAAGGACCGCTTTTTGGATCAGGATACGGCGGTTGCTGTTATTGATGTTCCCTCCGATCAGGGGAGCTTTGGATACACGCCAAAGTTCCGAAAAAGCACCACGCATATGGAGGACCTGCGTGCTGTTGTCAATGACATCAAGTCACGGCTACCCGGCTCAAAAGTCTTTTTGATAGGAAACAGCCAAGGCTCTACGTCAGTGGCGTATGCCGGAAAATCGTTCGGCAAAGAAGTCGATGGCGTGGTACTCACTGCCTCGGTATTTGATTGGGCGCCGGCATCATGGCGTCTTTTGAACGACGCCAATCTCAGTGATTTTGATTTTTCACAGATTCCATCCCCATTACTGATCGTTCATCATGCGGATGACCGCTGTGTCGCAACACCGTTCAGCTCTGCCGTTAAGTATCAGGGCAAGTTTCCTTTGCTGATAGTCCACGGGGGCGATCCGGTGCGCGATAACGGATGCGGCCCATTGGGGCCACACGGGTTCCTTGGCCGAGAAGATGCCGTAGTCACTGAGATCAAGAACTGGATATATGGACGACCTTTCAAAGCTGACCTCAAATAGCCCTCAGGTCACGGATACGCTTCGGGGTGCCTCGTACGGACTGAGCTGATGACGACTCGCCGCACTTTTATCAAGGCCCTTGCGGCGGTCCCGCCAGCGCTCTGCTTCAGGCCGGCATGGGCGGTGCCGGACCCATCGCGGCTGGCCTTAGTAATCGGCAACAGCGCCTACCGAGATGAGCCGCTAACCAATCCGGCCAACGACGCCAAGGCAGTCGGCAGTCTGTTTGCTCAGGCCGGCTTCACAGTTAATTCCCAACTCGACGCCACTCGCAGCGACATGCTGGCCGCCATTGAACGTTTCGGAGTCGCCGCCAAGCGCACCGATACCCGGCTAGTGGTGTTTTACTACGCTGGCCACGGCGCACAGCTCGACTGGCGCAACTACCTGCTGCCGGTAGATGCGGTGGTGGAAAAGCAGGAGCACATGAAGCAGCGCTGCATCGATTTGAGCCTGTTGCTTGGACAATTCAGTGCGGCGAAAGACAAGACTTTTGTCATTATCCTCGATGCCTGTCGCAACAACCCCTTCGGCACCGGCTACCGGCCGGAGCAGAAGGGCCTGTCGCAGTTCGATGCCCCGGTCGGCAGTCTGTTGGCCTATGCCACCTCGCCCGGCAACGTCGCCTCCGACGGCGAAGGGGCGAACGGCCTTTACACCGAGAACCTGGTGCGCGAACTGGGCAAACGCAACACCCGTATCGAAGACGCCCTGAAGCGCGTACGACTCAACGTGCGGCTGGCCTCGTACGGCGAACAGATTCCCTGGGAGACCACCTCGCTGGAAGGTGACATCTTCATTTTCAACGAAGGCCAGAAAAAACTTTCCGAGACAGAACTGGAGCAGCTGGTCGAGGCTGACGTCAGCGAATGGGCGCGCATCAAGTCGTCAAAAAAAATCGACGACTGGGTGCGCTACCTGCAGACCTTCCCCAACGGCCGCTTCGCCGAGATTGCCCAGATGCGCCTGGCCCGCCTGCTGGCAGAAGACGAGAAACTGGCAGCCGAGAAGCGGCAAAGAGAGGAACAGCAACGTCTCGAGCAGGAGGGCATCGCTCGCGAGCGGACAAGAGTTGCAGAAGAGCAGCGGCTTGCCGCCGAGCGCAGGAAGCTCGAGGAGGAACGGCAACGCTTGACTGAACAAAAGCGCCTCGATCGCGAGCGTCAGCGAATCGCCGCGGCAGAGCGCCTTGCCGCAGAGCTCAAGCAACAGGAAGCGCAACGCCAGGTGGCCGAGCAAAAGCGCATCGAGCAGGAAAAGCAGGCACAAGCAGTGGCCGCGAAGTCGGCTACGGTTCAGACGCCCTTACCCGCAGTTGCCGAATCCTCTGCTGCCGATCTGGCATCGCACCCGACGCTAACGCAGGCACCCGCCGGCGCGCCGGCGATCGACATCCGGGACGGCCTCCCCGTGCCGGCATTACTCACCCCCTCGGCCAATCCCTTCTCCGCCGGTCGTTATCAACTCGGCCGCATCTATACGGTCGGGGACGAGGCTACCATTCGGCAATCGGACTTTCTGACCGGCGTCGAGGAACGAATCTACAAGCAGAGCGTAACCCGGGTGGATTACGACCAGGACCGGATTGAGTTCAACAATGGCCACAACATTACGGACCTGATGGGAAACGCTATCAAGAACGGACCTGTCGAATTCGATACCCCGGTGCAGTTCATCCCTGCGGAGTTTCAGCTCGGCAAGAAATGGACCGCCGCTTTCCGCAGAACCAAGGACGGGACGCTATCAAATTCCTACTATGACCTGCAGATCACCAAGCGGGAAACCATCACCGTTCCGGCGGGAACTTTCGACACCTTCCTCGTGGAAGGGAATGGCTGGAACATGACCTTCGGCGCACGGCTTGAGACAAGACTCTGGCTGGTGCCCGGGCTGAATTTCGCGATCAGGCGTGAAAATGTCAATCGCAACAAGTGGGGAAGGTTCGCCCAAACCGAAAAACACGAACTCGTCGCCCTGCACCAGCAGATCATTGGCATCCTGTAAGAAGTAGCCCATGGCAATCGCTGCCGCTGAGGCCATCAAGTCAGCCGGCGGGACGGCGTCAGGCGTCCCCCGTCAGCTTGAGTGGGCCGCTGCCGGAATAGCGGTCGAGCGCGAGGTAGATCACCGGCGTGATGAGCAGGGTGATGACTTGCGAAAACAGCAGCCCGCCGACCACGGACAGACCCAGGGGCTGGCGCAGTTCGGCGCCGGCGCCGAGGCCGAGGGCGATCGGCATCGCGCCCATCAGGGCTGCCAGGGTCGTCATCATGATCGGCCGGAAGCGCAGCAGGCAGGCGGTGCGGATGGCCTCGTGCGGCGCCATGCCGCGATTACGCTGCGCATCGAGCGCGAAGTCGATCATCATGATGGCGTTCTTCTTGACGATGCCGATCAGCATCAGGATGCCGATCATGGCGATGATCGAGAGGTCCATGTTGAACAGCCAGAGCATGGCCAGCGCGCCGACCGCCGCCGAGGGCAGGCCGGCGAGGATGGTGAGCGGGTGGATGTAGCTTTCGTACAGCACGCCGAGCAGCACGTAGATCACCAGCAGCGCGGCAATGATCAGCACGATCTGGCTGGCTTGCGACGACTGGAAGGCCGCCGCGTCGCCGCCCCAGCTGGTGAGGATGCTGGCCGGGAAATTGAGTTGCTGCTTGTATTGCTCGATATGTTTCGAGGCATCGCCGAGGGCGGCGCCCGGCGCGAGGTTGAAGGACAGCGTCAGCGCTTCAAGTTGCCCGGCATGATTGATGGCCACCGGCCCCACGCCGCGTTCGACCGTCGCAATGCTGGAGAGCGGCACCAGCGCCCCTCCGCCGTTGCCAGTTTTAGCACGGACGTAAATCTTGCCGAAGGCGCTCTCGTCGGCGCGATCATCGGCGCCTGCCTGCAGGATTACCTGATAGCTATCGCTGGAGGTGTAGATCGTCGACACCTGCCGCTCGCCGAACGCGCTGTAGAGCGCCGCACGGATGTCGGCGATTTGCAGGCCGAGCAGGTTGGCCTTGTCGCGGTCGATGTTGAGACGCGCTTCGAGACCTTTCAACTGGGCATCGGTGGTGACATCGCGGAACAGCGGATCGTCGCGCAGGCGCGCCGTCAGTCCGTCGGCGGCTGCCCGCAAATCTTCTGCGCGCACACTGCGCATCACGAACTGGTAGCGGCTCTTGCTGATGCGCCCGCCCAGCCGCAGGTTCTGGATCGGGTTGATGAAGACATTCACCCCGGGGATGGCGCGCACTTCCTTGCGCAGGCCTTCCACCACCTTGTCGATGGGCGGACGCTGGCTGCGTGGCTTCAGACTCATGAACAAGCGCCCGCTGTTGCTGTCGCTAGCATTCACGATCAGCGTGTCGACGGCCGGATTGGCGCGGATCACCTCGCCCGTACGCTGCAAAAGTTCGGCCATGGCGGGAAAGGAAATATCTTCGACCGCCTCGACGGTGATCAGGGCCTGGCCGATATCCTCGTTGGGAAAGAAACCCTTAGGCAGGGCGACGAACAGCGCCCAAGTGGCCACGAGGGTCGCCGCTGCCAGCGCCAGCACCGTGCGCTGATGCTGCAGGGCCCAATCCAGCAGGCGTTCGTAGCCAGCCAGAGTCCAGGCAAAGCCACGCTCGAACCAGGCCGTCCAGCGCATGCCGGGACCTTCCGCATCCTCGTGCCCCACATAGCGACTTGCCAGCAGCGGAATCAGCGTCAATGAGACGAGCGCAGATACCATGACCGCGATACCGACGACGGCGGCAAACTCATGGAACAGCAGGCCGATGACGCCGGGCATGAAAAAGATCGGGATGAATACGACCACCAGCGAGACCGAAATCGAGATGATAGTGAAGCTCATCTCGCGGGAGCCGATCAGCGCCGCATGCAGCGGCGCTTCACCGTTCTCGATATGGCGCACGATGTTTTCCAGCACGACGATGGCGTCATCAACCACCAACCCGACGGCCAGCGTGATGGCCAGCAGCGAGATGTTGTCGAGGCTGAAGCCGAAGGCCTGCATCAGGGCGACCGTGCCGAGCAGCGAGATCGGCAGCGATAGCGCCGGGATGAGCGTCGCACTGGCCTTGCGCAGAAACAGGAAGATCACCAGCACGACCAGCGCGATGGTCACGGCCAGCGTCACTTGCACATCATGGATCGCGGCGCGGATCGACTGCGAGCGGTCGTTGCGCAACTTGAGCTCGACCGAGGCCGGCATCTGGGCGATCAGCCCCGGTATCGCCGCGCGGATGGCGTCGACGGTGGCGACGGTGTTGGCGCCCGGCTGGCGCTGCACCGAGAGGGTGATGGCGCGTTCGCCGTTGGCCCAGCTGGCGGTCTTCACCGACTCGACGCTGTCTTCCACCGCTGCCACATCGCCGAGGCGCACCGGGCCTCCGCCGGGCGCCGTGGCGACAATCAGATCGGCAAACGCCGCCGCATTCGTCAGCTGGCGGTTGGCCTGGATCGTCAGCGACTGGCGTGGTCCTTCCAGCGTGCCGACCGGCGAATTGGCATTGGCGCTGCGCAGGGCAGTGGCGATGTCATCGTGCGTCAGGTTGCGCGCGGTCAAAGCTTCGGCATCAACCCGGATACGCACCGCGAACTTCTTCTGGCCGTTGATATTCACCTGCGCCACGCCGGGCAGGGTGGATAGCGTGGGGGCGATCAGGTTGTCGGCGAAGCTGTTGAGGTCGGACAGCGCCATCGATGGCGAGGTCAGCGAGAGGAAGATCACTGGCGCATCGGCCGGGTTGACCTTGCGATAAGCCGGCGGCGAGGTCATTTCGACGGGCAGTGAGCGCTGCGCACGCAATAAGGCCGCCTGCACATCGATCGATGCGCTGTCGATGTTGCGGTCCTGGTCGAACTCCAGCGTGATCGAGGTGCTTCCCAGTGTCGAGGTCGAGCTGATTACCGCCAGCCCCGAGATCGAGGAAAATTGCCGCTCGAGCGGCGTGGCTACCGATGAAGCCATGGTTTCCGGACTGGCTCCCGGCAGGACGGCGCTGACCGAGATGGTCGGCGAGTCATAGCTTGGCAATGCGGCGATCGGCAGGTCGCGGTAAGCCAGGAGGCCGGCAACAACCGCGGCGGCCGACAGCAGCACTGTCATCACCGGACGGCGGATACACAGCTCGGAAAGGTTCACGCGCCGTCCCTGTCGGGCTTGCCCTTGGCTTCAGTCACGGCGCTGCCGGGCCGCAGATTTTGCGCACCTTCGATGACGACGCGCAGACTCTCCCTGACCCCCTCGCCCTTGCCCTCAACCACGGCCTGACCGTCCTGAATCATCAGTACGCGCACCGGCGCAACGCTGACCTTGCCATCCTCACCGATTACATAGAGAAACTTCTTTTCCGGCCCGGTCTGCACGGCCTGCACCGGCACTGTGAGCACGTCCGAAAGAGTGTGCGGTGACAGGGCCACCGTGACGAACATGCCCGGCCAGAGGCGACCACCAGGATTGGCGAAAGCGGCTTTCAGGCGGATCGTGCCGCTGGCGCTGTCGACGCTGTTGTCGATGAAGATCAGCTTGCCGTCGTAGCTCACCCCGCCGAGTTGGGCGCTGACGGGCAGGCTGCCGGAGGACTTTTGCAGTGCCGGCAGTTCGCGCTCGGGCAGGGTGAAACTGACATTGATCGGGTCGATCTGCGTGATGCTGACGAGTGCCACGCCGCCCGGTTGCACCAGGCTGCCCGGATAAACGGTGACGGCGCCGATACGTCCGGCGATCGGGGCGACGATTTTTCCGAAGCCTTGCGCCACGCGGCTGGCTGCCACCGCGGCAAGATCTGCCTCAACTTGGGCGCGCAGGCTGTCGACCTGGTTTTGCACGGTATCGAGCGCGGTCTGCGCAATGAACTTCTGGCCGAACAACTCGCGCTGGCGCAGCAGATTGCGCTCGGCGTTGGCCAGGTCGGCGCGGCTCTTGGTCAGCTGGGCTGCCGCCTTGCCGAGATTGGCCTCTTCGGTGCGCACATCCAGGGAAAACAGGTGGTCACCCTGCCTGACAAACTGACCTTCCCGGATATGCACCGCCTTGATGATCGCGCTGATCTGGGCATGCACATCGACCGACTGCAGCGGCGTCACCGTGCCGTTGGCGGTTAGATGCACCGGCACATCGGCCACCGTCACCAGGGCGCTGGTCACCGGAATGACGCCGGACCCCTTGGCCGATTTTGGCTGTGGCGTATCGCCCCGCCCAAGCCAGAATCCCGTGGCGACCATTGCCAGTACCGCCAGTAGCAACAGGCCGGAAAGCCATGTGTGGCCGCGTTGCCTTTGCCAAACCGCATCCATTTTCAATCCTCGCTGCCTCAATCGGGTGACTCCCGCATATTTTCGGGGGAGAGATTTGCCGGAAAAGTCGGCGCCGGCGGTACGGCATCCGGCAGTGGGGATGGCACACTGGCGGTGCCCCATGGCCGGCCGCAACCGATGCAATAGGCCTCGTCCGCGTCAGGCAGGCAGACACCGACACAGAGAGTGTCTTCTTCAGCCACGGCCAGCGATCAGCAGCTTGCCGAACACTAAAGCAACCAGTCCGGCGTGCGCTTCTCAAGGAAGGCCGTGAGCCCTTCCTGACCTTCGGTCGAGACGCGGATATTGGCGACACGATCCACCGTGTACTCGATGACCTTGGGTCCGAGGGGGCGACCGGAGACGGAGCGGATCAGCGCCTTGCATTCGGCAAGCGCGCGCGGGCCGTTTTTCAGCAGTGCCTCGATCCACTCACCGACGGCATCGTCAAGCGATGCCTCGTCGGCGACCATTTCATGAATCAGCCCGATGCGATAGGCCTCGGCAGCCGAGAAGCGCTCCGCTGTCAGCATGTAGCGGCGCGCATAGCGTTCGCCGATGGCCGCCAGCACATGCGGACTGATGACTGCCGGAATCAGACCGAGCTTGACCTCGGTAAGCGCGAAACGTGTTTCGAAGGTGGCCACCGCCATGTCGCAGGCGGCAACCAGGCCGACCCCACCACCGTAGGCAGGCCCTTGGACGCGCGCGATCACCGGTTTCGGGCAGTCGGTGATACGGCGCAGCATTTCGGCCAGCTCGCCGGCATCCCCGCGATTTTCCTCAATGCTGTAGTTCACCGCGCGCTGCATCCACTGGATATCTTCACCGGCACAGAAGCTCTGGCCGGTACTGGAAATTACGACGACACGCACCTCAGGCGCATTCGCCATCATGCTGATCGCATCTTCCATATTGCTGATCATGACATCGTCGAAGGCGTTATGGCGTTCCGGCCGGTTCAGGGTGATGATGCCGACGCCGGCATCGATTTCGGTGATGATGTTTTGGTGCATGCTGCCTCCTGTCACGTGCGGAATACGCCAAACGTGGTCAAACGTGGTCAAACGCAGTCGAACATGGCCATAAGCTGCTAAAAACTTGAGGAAATCAATGATGTTGCACCGCAACAAACAGGCTGATTTCAGCTACACTGCAGCTTGTTCCCATAACATGACGCAGTTAATCAGATTTCATCCGACCGGGCAACGCTCGTTCCCGGGATTGGCATTATCCGCTGCACAATACCGTACTGACACACACAGAATGGAGTGAGAGATCATGTCGCAAGCACCTAAAGCCACCGATTCCGCAAAGCCCGCCCTACCTGATCCGCAGGAGGTCGCCAAGACCTACGCCGAAGTGGCGCAGCGGGCCTCGAAGCTACTGCACAGCCACATTCAGCGCCAGACCAAGAAGGGTGTCACCCAGCCTCAGGATGAACTGGGTGTCGCGCAAGCATTCATGGACATGATGGCCAAGATGCTCGCCAACCCTTACCAGATGGCGCAAGCGCAAATGAATCTGGTGTGGGATTACTTTTCTCTCTGGCAGCACTCGACGCTGCGCCTCATGGGCATGCAGACACCGCCCATCGCCGCGCCGCACAAAGGCGACAAACGCTTCAAGGACGAGCAGTGGGAAGAGCATTTCCTCTTCGATTTCATCAAGCAGTCCTACCTGATTTCCGCGCGCCACATCCATGATGCAGTGAGCAACGTCCAGGGGCTCGACGATCACACGCAGGAGAAGGTCAACTTCTTCACGCGCCAGTTTATCGATGCGCTGTCGCCCTCCAACTTCGCTCATTCCAATCCGGAAGTCTTCCGCGAGACAGTGAATTCGCATGGCCATAACCTGCTGAAGGGCTTCAACAACCTGTTGCGCGACATCGAGGACGGCGATGGCAAACTGCGCATCAAGATGACCGACACGACCGCCTTCGAACTCGGCAAGAACGTTGCCACCACCCCGGGCAAGGTGATCTTCCAGAACGAACTGATCCAGCTGCTGCAATTCACCCCGACCACCAAGACGCAGTTCAAGCGTCCGCTGCTGATCGTGCCGCCTTGGATCAACAAGTACTACATCCTCGATCTGCGCGAGAAGAACTCCTTTATCAAATGGGCTACCGACCAGGGCCATTCGGTATTCGTGATGTCCTGGGTGAACCCGGACGAGAAATTGGCAGAAAAAGGTTACGAGGACTACTTGACCGAAGCCTGCATGGTCGCCGTCGACAAGGTCTGCGAGCAGACCGGCGAAAAGGAAATCAACGCCGTCGGCTACTGCCTCGGCGGCACTTTGCTCGGCACCACGGCAGCCTACATGGCCGCCAAGAAGGACAAGCGCATCGCCTCGGCGACTTTCTTCACCACCATGCTCGATTTTTCGATTCCCGGCGAACTTGGCATCTTCATTGACGAGAAAGCGGTGCAGGGTCTCGAGCAGAAGATGAGCGAGCGCGGCTACCTCGAAGGCACCGAGATGGCCGGCACCTTCAACATGCTGCGCGCCAACGACCTGATCTGGTCGTTCGTCGTCAACAACTACCTGATGGGCAAGGACCCCTTCCCCTTCGACCTGCTCTACTGGAACTCCGATTCCACGCGCATGCCCGCCGCAATGCACAGCTTCTACCTGCGCAACATGTACATGCAGAACCTGCTCAAGGAGCCGGGCGGTGTCACGCTCGATGGTGTGGCCATCGACCTGGGCAAGATCAAGATCCCCGCCTACTTCATCTCGACCATCGAAGACCACATCGCCCCCTGGCAGAGCACCTACCTCGGCGCGCAACGTTTTTCCGGCCCGACACGCTTCGTGCTCGGCGGCTCCGGCCACATCGCCGGTATCGTCAACCCGCCTGCCGCCAACAAGTACGGCTACTGGATCAATCCGGCCAAGACCTTGCCGGAAACCGCCGAGCAATTTTTCGAAGGCGCCCAGCAGAACGAAGGTTCCTGGTGGACCGATTGGCAAGCCTGGCTGATGGCGCAGGATGACGCCACCGTGCCGCCGCGCGACCCCGCCAAGGGCAAGCTCAAGGCGCTTGAGGATGCACCGGGGTCCTTCGTCAAGTTCCGCCTCGATCAGCAGAAGAAGCCGGCGTAATGGGGAACGGGACGTTGCGCGTCGTCTTCGACACCAACGTCCTGCTTTCTCTGTTTGTGTTCGCCGACAGCCGCTTCGCACCGCTGCGCGGCGAAATCGAAGCCGGCCGCTGGCAAGCACTCACCAGCCCGTCCTGCCTCGCCGAATTCAGGCGCGTACTCGACTACCCTTTGTTCGATTTGTCGATGGAACGGCAAGATGCCGCCTACTCTGCATACCTTGCGCTGGTCTGCGTGGTCGATGCCGCACCGCAGGAATACATAATCCTGCCCAAATGCAAGGACAAGGACGACCAGAAATTTCTTGAACTGGCGCGCGACGGCCAGGCCGATTGGCTTGTTACCGCCGACAAGGCGCTATTGAAGTTAAGGCGCGGGCAGCGACTCGAACCACTCTTTCGCATTTTCACCCCGGATGAGGTTCTGACGTCATTTCAAAAAGTCGGTGCCGGCGAGACGGCACAATCATGAACAAACATCACGAAAATCCACTTGAATTATTGTCTGCAGCACCGGAGCAACCCCGCGCAGACATGCCGCCGTTGCTGTTTCTCCATGGCGCCTACACCGCTGCCTGGTGCTGGCAGGAGAACTTCCTGCCCTTCTTCGCCGCCGCTGGATTCCACAGCCATGCACTAAGTTTTTCCGGCCACGGCAACAGCCGCCGGCGCGATCATCTCGACAGCTATTCGATTGACGATTACGTCATTGATGTCGAAGAGGCCGTCGCCCGTTTGCCCGCGCCGCCGGTACTGATCGGCCACTCGATGGGCGGTTTCGTGGTGCAGAAATATCTCGAGCGCCATGCCGCGCCGGCCGCCGTGCTGATGTGTGCGGTACCGCCGCAGGGCTTGGCCGCCTCCGCCTTCGGCATGCTGTTCAGCCGGCCTAGCCTGTTCTCCGACCTGAACCGTCTGATGAGTGACGGGCAGGTGGCGATCGAAAGCTTGCGCGATGCCTTGTTCGCCCAGCCCGTTTCGATGGATGATCTCTTACGCTATGACCGACTGGCGCAACCGGAATCGCATCGTGCCATCTGGGACATGATGCTCTTCAATTTGCCGCACACCAGCCGGATGCTTGAGCATCTTCCGGATGGCCGCGACGATCTGCTGGTGTTGGGCGCGGAACTCGATACGATCATGCCTGCTTCGCTGGTGGAAATGACCGCACGCAGCTTCGGCGTCAAGGCCACGCTGTATCCGGGCATGGGCCACGGATTGATGCTCGAACGCGACTGGCGAAAGCCGGCGCAAGACATCATCGACTGGCTGGCTCGCCGCCAGGCCTGAATGAAAAACGGCCACCTATGAAGGTGGCCGCTGGAAGGGTTCCCCGCCTGTGCCGCTAGGCCGGCATCCTGAACCTGGGTTCAGAGAGGTCGCCTTCCTGCCGCTTCAGGTGCACTCGACGAGGAGTGCTCACAACAGCGACGTCTATGGGCAGCAACCGATGCACATGCACATTGGTTCAAGGAATGTAGGGCCTTGGCGAACACTGCAGGGAATTCTTGAAACCGGTGAAAATCAGAAGAGCTTTTCTTGCGGAGCGAGAACTTCATCCAATTGCGCTTCGATGGATTTGATCTTACGCCGCGCGTCTTCCGTGTCAATGGCTTTTTCCGCAGGATGCGCTTGTGCACCGGAGGAAGTCTCACGCGCCTTGTTAAGCTCGTCTGCCAGGTTGAGCGCAGCCATTACCGCGAGCCGTTCGCCGCTGCTTTTGGTGGCTTTGGCAAGTTCGTTCATGCGTGCATTCAGCACGTCCGCCGCCGCCTGCAGGGAAGTCATCTCTTCCGGCGCACAGGCTACGCGGTAATCGCGGCCCTGAATCTTGATGTCCAGCGTCGTGGTCATTCGGCCGGCAACCTGTCCATGATTCCTTCGAGGCGCGTGCGGGCAACCGTCATGCGTTCGGCGAGTGCGAGCTTTTCCTCCTCGAGCGTGCCGACACGGTCGCGCAAGCGGTGATTTTCCGCGCGCAACTCGGCACACAGCGCAATCACCTGCGTTACCTTGTTTTCGAGACCGCCAAGCACTTCGTTCATGGGCACGAAGTTTGTTGCAAAAGCGGTTATTGGTCAAGTAGTTCGCTGCATGAGTTCGGGAAGCCTGTGAAGGTATTGCCGTAACAGCGTTGATAAAAAGTCGGCGCTGGCGGGACGGCAGTCCATATAATCTGCGCCATTCGTTCGCGGTGCCTGAAAGCTGGTTGCCTACAGGTGAAACGGGAAACAGGTGCGTTCTCACAAACAATGCCTGTGCTGCCCCCGCAACGGTAAGGAAGTGTGGAGCCATCCGAATGCCACTGGAAATCTTTCCGGGAAGGCGATGGTTCAAGACTTCCGAGCCCGGAGACCGGCCACGGACGATTCAGTGAATGCGCTGCGGGGTGTGGCGTCGGTGCTGTTTGCCGCGCCCTGTCCCCTCTGTGTATTCGTGTTCCGTTGCAACGGCCTGCGGGGACGCTGGCCGCACAGGGAGAGTTCCCATGTCTATCCGCCTTACTCGTACGGGCTGCGCCGTAGCAATTGCGCTTGCCTGTCATTCTGTTTTCGCAGCAAACCAGGACGAGGCTGCCGTTATCGTTACGGCGACGCGCATACCGGCCCGCGTAAATGAGGTTATTGCCGACGTAACCGTCATTGATCGGGAAGAAATCGAGCGTAACGGCCAAGGCACGGTGGCTGACCTGCTGGCGCGCCAAGCAGGAATTCAGACGGCCAGCAGTGGTGGGCCAGGAACTGCGACCAGCTTCTATGTGCGCGGGGCGCGTGCGGATCAAACCAAGGTGCTGGTCGACGGCATGCCCATCAATTCGCTGGATCTTTCCGGCTCCCCATTGCGTTACTTGCCGCTCGCCGATATCGAGCGTATCGAAATTCTGCGCGGACCGGGCTCGGCTTTATATGGCGCGGACGCCATCGGCGGCGTCATCCAGATCTTCACGCGCAGGGGCACGCCAGGCTTGAAGGCGGACGGCTTTATCGGTTATGGCACACAAGAAACCTTCCAGACCAATGCCGGTGTTTCCGGCGGAAACGAACAATGGCTTTTCCGTCTCGAGGGAAACCACCTGTCCTCGCGGGGTATTTCGGCGCAAACCAACGCCAGTAACCGTGATGCTGACAAGGATCCCTATCGCAACAGCGGCGGCGCGGCTTCGCTGTCTTTCTTGCCGGCCCAAGGTCATGAACTGGGCTTGATCTACCGGCAGAACGAAGGTCGGTCGCACTACGACAGCGGCAATGTTCCGGCAAACGGCACGACCGACGATTACACCGACTTCAGAACAGAACAATGGCAAGTGTTCGCCAAGAACAGACTTTCGGAAAGCTGGACCAGCAAACTGCAATATGGTGAAACGACCGACTGGCAGAAGAACCAAGCCTGGTGGACGCCACCACAAGGCAGCTATTTGCAGACCGACAACCGCCTCCTGAGCTGGCAAAATGATATCGCCCTGCCATTGGGCAAGGTTCTGCTGGCCGCTGAACGCCTGGAACAGGAAGCTTCTCCCACAGGCAGCTTTACTCAATCTGACGGTGTTTCAACCAATTCCGTACTGGCCGGCTGGAGCGGGAATTACGGCGCCCATCGCTGGCAACTGAGTGGCCGTCACGACGACCACTCGGAGTTCGGCGGCGAGAACACCTATGCGCTGGCTTACGGCTACCAACTGACGCAGCAGTGGCGGGCGCATGCGAGCTACGGCACGGCATTCAAGGCCCCCTCGCTCTACCAGCTTTACGATCCCTATTCTGGCAACACCCAATTGCAGCCGGAAGAAGCCCGCAATCGGGAAGCTGCAATCATCTGGGAAAGTGGCAGCCAGACCGCCTCGGCCACCTATTATCTCAACCGTGTTGAAAACATGATTGACTGGGTTAGTTCGGGCGGCTGGAGCGGCGCTTTCCAGAACGTATCCAAAGCCCGTCTTGAAGGCCTGACGCTAGCCTATACGGGGCGCTACGACGACTGGACGGTACGCACAACCTACGACTGGCTGGATGCCACCAACGAAGATACGGATTTGCAACTCGGCAGACGCGCCCGCAACAAGGCCTTGATTGCCATTTCGAAAAGCTGGGGGCCGCTCGAAACCGGCATCGAGTTGATTGGCACGGGCCGTCGTTATGACACAAATGCAGAAACCGGGGAAATGGGGGGCTATGGTCTGACCAACCTGACAGCCAGCTACGCGGTCAGCAAAGAAGTAGCGATCGAAGGCCGGGTCAACAACCTTTTCGACAAGGCATACGAAACGGTGCGTGGCTACGGTACGCCAGGCTTCAACGCCTTTGTGGGCGTACGTTACACGCCGCGCTAAAGCCCGATGTCAGCTGGAATGATCCGCAGCGGCGAGTATTACGAAAAGTCGGCATTGGCAGGACGGCAGGGGGTCGCTTGTCCCTCGAGTTGGCTGCTGGTACTGCTGTGTTGCCTCTGGATCACCCCTGCCCGTGCCGAAATTACTGTCACGGGCGATACCGGTAATACTGTCACATTGTCGCGCCCAGCCACACGCATCATCAGCCTCGCTCCGCATCTGACCGAACTGCTGTTCGCTGCGGGCGCGGGGGAGCGGGTGCTCGCTGTCGTGGACTACTCGAACTTTCCGGAGGCGGCGAAAACGCTGCCACGTATCGGCAGCCATGCCACTTTCGATCTTGAGCGAATTGCCGCGCTCAAGCCTGATCTCGCCATTGCCTGGGGCAGCGGCAACCCGCCCGGTCAGATCGCGCAACTGCAGCGACTGGGCATCCCCGTTTTTGTCAATGAGCCGCAACGACTGGAAGACATTCCCGCCAGCTTGCGCAAACTCGGCCAATTGGCGGGTACCGGGCACGCGGCCGAACAGGCGGCGCAAGGCTTCGAGCAGCGGCAGGCGGCGCTGGCCGCGCGCCATGCCGGCCAGCGCCCGGTCACGGTGTTTTATGAAATTTGGAACCAGCCGATCATGACCGTCGGTGGCAAGCACATCATTAGCGCTGTCATGAGCTTGTGCGGCGGACGCAATATTTTTGCCGCGCTCGGCCAACCGGCTGCAGCCATCGAACTGGAGGCCGTGCTGCGCGCCGACCCGGAAGTCATCATCGCCAGCGGCATGGGCGAGGAGCGGCCGGAATGGCTCGACCAATGGCGGCGCTGGACGAATTTGCGGGCGGTAAAACAGGGCAATTTGTTCTTCGTGCCGCCGGATCTTCTGCAGCGCCACACCCCGCGCATTCTCGACGGCGCCGAACGCCTGTGTGAAGCACTTGCGGCCGCACGTCGCCAAGCGGCTGGACGCTGACTGTCAACCTTCCTTGCGGCGCCGGGCGGCGAGTAGCTGTTTGGTCTTGCGCTGTTCGAAGTAACGCAGCGTGTGGTACGCGGCGAAGCCGATGAAAAACATCCCCAGGGTAAATGCGCCGTAGGCTAACGGCCAGGAAACGCCCTCCGTCATCATCGAAAATTCCGACATGCCGCCGATGCCGGCAATGATGTTGATTGGCGTGAACACGACACCGATGGTGGTCAGTTTCGACACACGTTTGTTCTGGTTGATGTTGATGAAGCCGACCGTGGCATCCATCAGGAAGTTGATCTTGCCGAACAGGAAGGACGTGTGGCCGTCGAGCGACTCGATGTCGCGCAGGATCTGCCGTGCGTCTTCCTGCTGCTCTTGCGACAGCAACCGACTGCGCATCAGGAAGGAAAGCCCCCTGCGCGTGTCGAGAACATTGCGCCGGATGCGGCCGTTCAGGTCTTCACCCTTGGCGATCTCGGCGAGAATTTCGGCCGCCTCATCGTCGCTGACGTGGGGGGAAAGCACCTGGCGACCGACAGTTTCGAGGTCGGCATAGATATCCTCGAGTGCATCCGCCGAGTATTCGACATCGGCATCGTAGAGATCGAGCAGTACATCCTTGCCGTCCGTGACATAGCCGGGCTGGGTGCGCGCGCGCAGCCGTTGCAGGCGAAACACCGGCAGTTCCTCATTGCGCACGGAGAACAAAATATTCTCGTGCAGGATGAAGGCGACCGCGACGTTGCGCGAGTCACCCGGTTTCTCGAGCAGGAAGTCCGAATGCAGATGCACTTCGCCGTTGTCGTCGACGTAAAAACGCGCGCTGGCTTCGAGGTCGGTCAGGCTGGCCGGGTCGGGTAGTTCGAGACCAAAATACTTGCCGACCCAGGCGCGCAAATAGGGTGTCGGCGCCACGAGGTCGACCCAGATCGGCTTGAGGTTGGCCAGATCGGCACGGCTATCCACCTGCACCTGGGCAAGGCGGCCGTTCTTCAGATCGAAGGCGTTGAGCATGTTGCGCACGCTGGGCGGCGGGCGGACGCTGACCAGCTCTTCGCGGATGTCGTCGGACACCTCCTCGAGGATGGGTTCGCAGCGCACTTCGCTGACCTGGTGCCAAGCCATCAGCCGGTCTTCATCGGGCAGGGTTTCGAGGATGCGCGCGATATTGTCGTTATCGAGGCGCTCCAGCAGTTTTTGCAACTCGACCAGATGCTGTTTGTGCACCAGTTCCTCGACCAGGTCGTGCTTCGGCATGTCCTGGCGATGCACCAGATCCTCGACGCGGCGATGGCGCGACAAGAGTAGCTGCACCTCGGCGAGGTGCTGCTCCAGCGGGTCTTCAGCGCGGGGACGGACGTCCAGTGTTTCGGTCATGGCAACAGAATTCTACGCCCGCGCTTCGGATCAAGGCACCACGGCGTGCGGCATGCGCGCAAGAATTAATTGCGTGCGCTGATTGAGATAGGATGAGTTCGGGTTCTTCTCGAATTTTCGTGGCGCCGGCAGCATCACCGCCAGACGCGCGGCCTGCTCTGCCGACAACCTGCCGGCGTTATTGCCAAAATAGTGGCCCGCTGCCGCCTCGGCACCGAATACGCCTTCGCCCCATTCCACGACGTTGAGGTAAACCTCCAGAATGCGTCGCTTGTCCCACAACAGCTCCAGCCAGACGGTGATCAGGGCTTCCTGCGCCTTGCGCCAGGGTGTTTTGTCGCCCGAAAGGAAGAGGTTTTTTGCCAATTGCTGGCTGATGGTCGAACCGCCGGCTACGACTTTGCCCTTGCGCTGGTTCTTTTCCATGGCCTTCTGGATGCCCTCCCAGTCGAAGCCTTCGTGGTCGATGAACTTGTCGTCCTCGGCGGCGATCACGGCGCGCTTGAGTTGCGCGGATATTTTTGCGTAGTCCACCCAGGTGTACTGCAACGCTGCCTTGGGGTTTTTCTCGCGCAAGGTATCCAGCCGCTGCGCCATGAAACTGGTCTGGCCAGGATCGGCAAAGCGCCACCAGACGACCCAGCCGAGATACCAGCCCTGCCAGAGCAGCAGGGCGAACAGGACGCCGGCGAGCGTCCGCGCCAGCCAGCGCGGCGCCGGCCTC